>JANOOM010000428.1:0-3164 GCA_031421335.1 Armatimonadota bacterium | reverse complement strand
CACGCAGCATCACCCCCCCTATTAACAGCAACGAACGCCTCATCAGCCCCGTTCCTCGGCAGCATGGAAGGGCTACAACGGGCTTGCGCCGGACTACAGGCGGCAGTTCGTTGACCACGCCGTTCAGTACGTCATTGGCAGGGTACACACAAACGGGATGGAAAACTTCTGGACACTGCTAAAGCGGACGATCAAGGGGACCTACACGTTCACGTCGATACAGCACCTTGCGGCGTACCTGGACGAACAGGTGTATCGGTTTAACAGCCTCCTGGACAACGACGGCGGGCGGTTCTTGGAAACGATGGGGTTTGTGAGTGGTAAGCGCCTGACATACGAGGCGCTTACGCACGATCACTTGACGCTGTATGGCTAGGGAGTGTATTGCTAGAGGCGGGGACGGCTTGTTTCGCTTTGCGTTCGGCGCGGGCCTTTGCGCGTTCGGTTTTGGCTTCTGCCAGCCGCTTGTCAAGTTCCGACTTGGAGACGGTCAAGGTCTGGCGCATGGCCTCCTCGAAACGGTCAAAGGGACTTGGACCAGGGGAAGGGGATGGCTTTGGATAATCGGTCATGTAAAAACCATATCACGGATGAGGAGTCACGTCAACTATTGTGATAATTGCCCGACCAGGGCCATAATGCCAAAACACACGGTAAGCACTTGGGGTGTTATTCTCAACGTATGCTTCCCAGACTTCTTCCCCATCGGCCCCGCTGATGGCGTCGTATTTGTGAGTCTGCAACCCTGGGTTTTTTAGGTTAGTTTCCATCAAACCCAGGGTCTTTTGTACTTTAGCGAACTTCTTCTCATCTTCCACTTGGAGCCTGTTTAAGGCCTCGTTAGCTTTGACGGTGTATAAAAGCTCGAACAGCATTAATCTTCGAGAATATCGTTTGCGTGTTCGGCGCACGACTCGCGCTTAACGACCCGGCCAGCGGCAGAGTCCGCTAGGCCCTGCTTGACGGAAGCCAGGATTTCTGGGCTGCCGCAGAGCCACTTATCATGTGGCGTGAGTTCCATGGTTGAGCCTGTATCTGCACAGGCGCGCTTGTTGTACGCCCCCGTTTTTGCCGTTTTGTTGTATGCTTGTGACTGTGCCATTCTGGATGGTCTCTTTTCTCGTGTTCGCCCGCCCTGGCTTTAGACGTTGCCGTCCATCATCGGCAACTCCCGCCCCGCGCCTCACTGCGATACCTAACGTCATTCCCAGACTGGCGAGCGTAGGCGGTCGGGCCGTGTTACGATATATTGTAACACATTGCAAAACTAAATCAACCCATTTTAGTCCCCGCGCGGGAAATCTTTGCCCCCAGCGATACGGCAAATAGGGAGACGTTTAATTAAAATCAAGCGGGCAAAGATTTAGAGGTGTGCGCGTTCTATATAAGTACCGTTTAATGATGCTTTGCAAGTGCGCTATCACGGGGAATACGGGGTGGAGGCAGGAGCGGAGGGCGAGGTGGTGCAGTAGGCGGCCGGCGAGAATGTTGGCGGGCGGGCCGGGGCTGGTAGGCTCGTCAGGGAGGAAGCCTCCCAGTCCCAGAAGGCCACCCAGAAGACCGACCGACCCCCTACTCACCCCCCTGCCCTCCGAGGGAAGGGTCGGCGCGCAGTGACGGGGAGGGGACGCCCAGCGCCCGCACCGAGAGCGCCAGAGCGAGGACCGTCAGGGCGGCGGCCAAGAGGAACGAGATGCCGGGGACATGGACCGGCGCGGCGGGGCGGGTGAAATAGGCAAACAAGTTGGTAGCGATGACCGGGCCGGCGATGCCGGTCAGGCTGACCAGGCTCGTCAGGGCGCCTTGCAGAGTCCCCTGCTCGTCCTCGCCCACCTGCCGCGACAAAAGCCCCTGCATGGCCTGGCCGGACAGGAAGCTGACGCCGCCGGCGAAGGTGATGGCGTAGATCATCCAGCCCTGCGTGGCGAGGGCGAAAGCCACATACTGGGCGACCCCGACGGCAAGCCCCAGCAGGACAGTGCGGCGGTCGCCAAGCCGGGGCAGCAGGACGCGGCCCAGGCCGACTTGGAAGATCAGGGCGACCGCGCCGAAGACGGCCAGCGACCAGCCGTTCTCGCGGACGCCCCAGGCGAACTTGGCCGAAGTGTACAGGATCCAGGTGCTGTTGAGCGACTGGCTCGCGAGGTTCGAGGTCACCAAAGCCCCGGTCAGGCCCCACACGACCGGGTAGCGCCCCAGCAGGCGCAGGGCGCCCAGCGGGTTCGCGTCGCGCCACGAGAACGCCCGCCGCTTATCAAGCGGGAGTGACTCAGGCAGGATGAAGAAGCCGTATAGCAGGTTCGCTCCGGCGAGGGCCGCCGCCGCCCAGAACGGCACGCGCGGCCCCAGGGCGCCGAGCAGCCCGCCCGCGGCGGGTCCGAGGATGAACCCGACGCCGAAGGCTGCCCCGATCAGGCCGAAGTTCTGCGAGCGCTTCTCGGGCGGGCTGACATCGGCGATGTAGGCGGTCGCCGCCGTGAAGCTCGCGCCCGTGATCCCCGACAGCGTCCGCCCGACGTACAGCCAGAAAAGGTTCGGGGCCAGCGCCATGATGGCGTAGTCTATCCCCGAAAACAGCAAAGACAGCAGCAAGACCGGACGCCGCCCGTAGCGGTCGCTCAGGGTGCCGAGCATGGGCGCGAACAGGAACTGCATCAGGCCATATAGAGAGAGCAGCCACCCGTAGTCGCGCGCCCCGGCGCTGATGCCGCGCCCGGACAGCAGGGCGACGAACTTGGGCAGGATGGGGATGAGCAGGCCGAAGCCGAGGATGTCGATAAGGAGCGTGACGAAGATAAAGGCGAGGCCGGGGGTGCGCTTCAAGGATGTCTTTCCAGGTGGAGCAAATCTGACTCCCTTATAATCCCTTTTCGGCGGCGCGCGTTCCCGTCAGAGTGTTAACTGGGGTGCGTGGTACGGCGGCTCGATAGCGCGGCGGGCCTGGGAGCCTGGCCGGACAAGTGGAGATGAGTGGCCGGACAAGTGAATGAATTCACTGATGTTATGCGGCGGCTGAGGGACCGGGCCGGGGGAGCCTGGGCGAGTTCGGGCGAGTTCGGGCGAGTTCGGGCGAGTTCGGGCGAGTTCGGGCGAGTTCGGGCGAGTTCGGGCGAGTTCGGGCGAGTTCGGGCGAGTTCGGGCGAGTTCGGGCGAGTTCGGGCGAG
>JANOOM010000427.1:0-9445 GCA_031421335.1 Armatimonadota bacterium | reverse complement strand
CCGATGGGATTGCCACCGCCATCCACGGAGAGTATGCGTAGCGCTTCGGCCCGGAGGGCGAGGCGGCGGGCACGGGCCTGGAGACGCCGCCGCTCGGCGGCTTCCGGAGCGACGGTTGCGGGCATGGGGGTCATTGCGCGGTGTCCTTTGCGGTCACGAGTTCGGGCGATACTGACAGCTTACCCGATTTGGGCGCGGCTGAGGCGGTTGGCGGGGCAATCCCGCACAATCCCGCTAGAATACGGGCAGCGAAGTCCCGCCGGCGGGCGCGTCGCGCGTCGGCACATCGCAGCCGGAAAGGGCGCCGCTGGCGGCGCAGTCAATGCATTCGCCCTCGGCGTGGTCCACGCAGCCGGGGACCTCGCCGACGTCCTTGGCGCGGACCTCGACGAAGCGCTGGGACTCGAGCTGGACCGTCACCATCTGCTGGATAGCGTTGACTTCCTCCACTTTGGCCCGGCCCATCGGCGTCATCACGACCATTCCCGGCTGGGGCAGGGCGGGGCGGCCCGGCGCTTCCCCTTCCTGCTCGTAGCGCAGGCAGCACATCAGCTTGCCGCACAGGCCGGAGAACTTGGCCGGGTTCAGGGCCAGGTTCTGGCTCTTGACCATCTTCATTGAGACGGGCTGAAACTCGCGCAGGAAGGTGGAGCAGCAGGTGGGGCGCCCGCACGGGCCGACGCCGGGGAAGATGCGGGCGTGATCGCGCGCCCCGACCTGGTGCATCAGGACGCGGACATGCAGCACGGCGGCGACTTCACGGACCAGGGCGCGGAAGTCCACACGGCCCTCGGCGGTGAAGTGGAAAGTCACCTGCGCGCCGTCGAAGGACCAGTCGGCCTCGACGAGCTTCATGGGCAGGGCCAGCCGGGCGATCTTTTCTAAACAGACTTTGTAGGCTTCGGCCTGGCGGCGCTCGCCGCGCTCGCGCCGCTGCCAGTCCTCGGGGGTGGCCCGCCGCAGGACGGCGCGCACGGGAGGCGGGGCGTCGGCATCGGGGACGGCGCGGGCGGCGGTCTTGACGAACCCGAACTCCAGCCCTGCCTCACCCCCGACGACCACGGCGTCGTCCACAGCGAGTTCCAATGCCCCCGGATCGCAGGGCGTGATCTTCCCGAGCGGCTTGAAGGCCACCCCAACGACAATCGGCATAATCTCTATCTTTCCGCGCGGGGCTACTCAGAGTGGGTCCAGAGCCTGGGCACCTTGACCACTTGCGCGTCTTTGTCTACTTGATACACTAAGCGGTGCTGGATATTGATGCGGCGCGAATAAGCGCCTTCCAGATCGTCCACCAAATCGCTTCCAGAAGCGCAGGTGCTCCAGCCAGGAACGGGCGGGGACAGGGCGGCCGCCTACATCAGCGTCTTCACCTGGCGGCGCGGGAATCGGCATGCTGTCTTGTCTTTGCGCGCGCTCATTCTTGCGACGGGCTGCAAACTGCTGACCGCATTCTACCCGAAAGGCACGGGCGAACGGTGTGTGGAGAAGGCAAGCCGGCGATTTTCGGATAAAACGGCGATTGTGGAGGCGCGGATTCACGACCCGCTGCACGCGCCCCCGCCCCGGCCCGTACCTCCTGCCCTGCCCCCCCCCCTATCTTATCCTGCCGGCATCGGGCGCGGAGGACACAAAACGTCGGACCCTGGAGGACCCGGCGGGGTGCCTGCTGGACCTGTCGCGGGAGGCCCCAGTCCCCCGGCTGCTGGGCATCCGGGGCGGGCAGCTACACGCGCTCGGACCTATGGCAGCACTGAGGGGGGATCGCTTACACCTGGGGCGCCCTGGTGGGACATCAGGGGATGCGGGCCACCGGAGGACTACCATGCCACCACGGGAAGACGCGCAGGGGCAGGCGGGTGAGGATTTGGTGAACGAGGACGGAGAGCAGGGATGGAAAGAGAAGGCAGGACGACCCAGCAGGAGACTGCATGGCGGTCGCGCGGAGTCGCGGCCCGTTGCCCGGTCTTCAGGGCGGGACCATTCGCCGCTTCCTGGGGGCGCTCCCCTCTGTGATACCGGTGCCCTGACATGGAAAAAGCCGTGCCTATCAGCCTGGGTTGACGCGGGACGGCTTTTCTTTGCACGGGACTTGCTCTTTACGGAGAGTCCCATGTGCAGCCGGAGATTGTCCGGGATTGCTATTATTATAACACTGCCCCCACGTCCTGTCAAGTGGTTCTGTAAGATTCTTCGCGGAAAAGATTCACAGCAGGGCGACGGCGAGCGCGGCCTTGTCCTGGGCGGCGTCGCCAAGAGCGGCGGGGAGGATGGAAACCCCCTCCCAGACGCGCGGCCAGCAGTGGGTCTCAGCGGCGGCGCGAATGGGGGCGAGCAGCAGGTCGGCGGCGTGGACGACCAGAGTCCCCAGCACGATGCGCTCCAGGTTGAGGGTGTGTAATAAGTTCGCCAGGCCGATGCCCATGTACAGGGCGACGTCGGCGATGACGCCCAAGGCGACGGGGTCACCCGACCGGGCGCGGGCGCAGACGTCCTGGGCGGAGAGGCCATCCTCCTTGAAGCGCTCGCAGCCCATGCGGGCGAGGGCCGTACCGGAGGCCAGGGTTTCCAGGCAACCCCGCTTGCCGCAGAGGCAAAGCGGGCCGTTCGGCAGGATGATGCAGTGCCCGACCTCCCCGGCGAGGTCGCGGCGGCCCCGGTACAAGCGGCCGTCCAGGATGAGGCCCGCGCCGATGCCAGTCCCCATGGTCAGGAAAGCCATATCCAAGCAGCCCCGGCCCGCCCCCCAGCGGTGCTCGGCCAGGGCAGTGGCGTTGGCGTCGTTCTCCAGAAACGTCGGCAGGCCGAACTCGGCTTCCAGAAGTGACCGCAGGGGGACGGCCTCCCAGGCGGGCAGGTTGGGCGGCGCGTAGACGGTGCCGGTCGCCGAGTCCAGCGGGCCACCGCAGGAGACGCCCAGAGCGGCCATGTCCGAGGTGGAAACGCCGTGATCGCGGCAGACCGAGCGGCACAGGCCGCACAGCAGAGCGACGGCCTCCTGCCAGCTTCCGAGCGGCGTCGGAGCGGCAACGCGCGCCAGCACGTTCCCGCCCTCGTCCCCAATCACGGCGGCAGACTTGGTGCCGCCGATGTCCAGGCCAAGCAGGAGTGTCATGGGCTACTGCGTGCTCGGGATGCCGCTGCTGGCCGGGGCCTCACTGCTCGCGCCCGCGCTGGTGCTCCGCAGGGTCAATTCCTTTTCCGTGCCATCGCCACTGTCGGCGAGCAGGGCCTTTGCGGCCTCGACCCTGCCGGTCGCCGCCTGGGCAAAAGCGCCGCCTTTTGCCGCGCCGACCTGTATTTCAATGCCGTCTGCCATGTTTCTGGTCTCCTTCAAACGCGTTGTACCCAAGGGCCGTGCGCCTCGTGCATGGCCGGAACGATCTCGTGGCCCGTCTGCGGCAGGAACAGCATTTCCTTCTCGCACTGGAGGGCGTTGAAGACGGCGTACACTGTCGGCGGCTTGCAGCTCGGGTCGCGCCCGCCCGCGCTCACCTGCGTCGGGCAGGTGACATAGGCGGCGTGCGACAGGGGATCGAAGTACCGATAGGTTTGGTAGACTTGGGCCGCCCGGTCGGGGTGCGCTTCGGCGTAGTCGGCGATCAGGCCGCGGGCGTCCGGGTAGCGCGCGGCTTTCGTCTTCCGGTATTTGGCGCGGTCCAGCAGGGAGAGCGCGAGGTCGAGCGCGCCAAGCCAGGGCATGTCAGCGAGGCACAGGCAAACGTCGGGCGTGAGCGCGGCCGTGATGAGGGCCAGCCCGCCGCCCTGGCTCATACCGCCCACCACCAGGCGGTTCGGGGCGACTTCCTCCTGCCGGGCGAGCACTTCTAGAGCGCGGAGGCAGTGGGCGACGATGGCGCGGTAGATGTAAGTGTGGGGCGATTCGATCCCCTCGGTGATGTAGTCCATGCCGGACGCGCTCGGGTGGGCGTAAGGGGCATCGGGGATGTTTCCGTGCAGGTTGAGGCCCAGTGTGAGCGTGTCGGGGTAAAGGGCTTCGGGGCCGGGCGGCGGGTTGCCGAGCGAGTAGCCGGGCAGCCACAGGTAGCCGCGCCGGCCCGGCTGGGGTGCCTCCTTCGGCACGGCCAGCCAGCCGTAAATAAGCACATCGTCCAGCGAGGAGAAGCGCAGCCAGTCAATGCGGTGCCTCGCCGTTTCGCCGCCCGCACCGGGCAGCCGCTCCCATTCCAGCGGGATAAGGGCTAGTTCGGCGCGGATCTCCTGCCAGAACGTGTCGAAGTCGGCAGGGCGCTCGGCGGGAACGTGGGTCTGTTCCAGCTCTGTGATTGGGGCGTCGAACATGGGAGCATTGTACCCGGTTTCTTCGACTGCTTTTTCTTCCGTCCCCTATTGACTACGCCCGTAGTCCTGTGATATAGTGTGCGTGTTGATCGCCCGGAAGGAGACCCGAATGCCGACCAAACCGCCCACGCTGGGGGACCAGGAGCTGTCCCTGCTCCGCCACGTCACCGACCACGCGCCCGTCACCGTCCGCGAGGTGGCCGAAGGGTTCGGCGAGTCGCACGGCCTAGCCCGCACGACGATTCTGACCATGATGGAGCGCCTGCGCCGGAAGAACTTCCTGACCCGCCGCAAGGACGGGGGCGCGTTCCAGTATCTGCCGGTCGTCGCTAAGACCGAGCTGATGCAGAACCTCGTCCATGACTTCGTCCAGAAGACATTGGGCGGCTCGCTCTCGCCCTTCGTCGCCTATCTCAGCGAAGCGAAGGGCCTGTCCGACCGTGAGCTTGCCGAGCTGCGGGCGCTGATCGAGACGCAGGAATCCGGCAGGAGTTAAGCCAATGGGCGTGGAAGGACTGCTCGGACCGGCGGCGGATAATGCCGCCCGCCTCCTCCATGCCGCCCTCTGGGGCGGCCTGTTCATCGCGGGCGTCGGGGTCGCCTGCCGGCTGCTCCCACGCCTGCCGGCGGGTACACGCGCCTGGCTGTGGTGGCTGGCCTGCCTGAAACTGGTCTTCGACCTGTTCTGGGCCGCGCCCCTGCTGCTGCCGCTGCTCCCAGCTCCCGCCGCCCGATTGGCACTCGCCTCCCCGCTCCGAGCTGCCCAGCTAGCAGTCATCCCCCAACCTCCCATTGCCGCTGGCCCCAGAAGTACACAACTTGCGGAGGCCGGAGGCAGCCACCCCGCCCCAGCCTCGCGCGGCTCGCGCTTCTCACCCGCACTTGGCCTGCTCCTCTTCTGGGTGGCCGGCGCCCTGTTTTCACTGCTCGCCGCGCTGGGTCAAGGCGTCCGGCTGGCCCGGACGGTGCGCGCCGCTTCGCCCGCACTGCTCGGGGACGTAGACCTGGAGGCGTTAGCCGCCCGGACGGGCCTGCGCCGCGCGCCGCGTGTTTTGCAGCACCCGGATTGTGCCGCGCCCTGTGTTTCGGGTTGGCTGCGCCCCGCTGTCCTGCTGCCACCGGGCCTGGCCCGGACGCTCACGACCGAAGAACTGCGGCTGACCCTGGCACACGAGATGGCGCACGTCAAGCGCGGCGACCTGCTGCTGGCCGTCGTGCCCGCACTCGCCCGCGCCTTGTTCTTTTTCCACCCGCTGGTCTGGTGGGCGAGCGCCGAGTGGGGCGCGGCCCGCGAGGAAGTCTGTGACGCGCTCGCCCTGCAAGCGACCGGTGAGTCCACGGCCGACCTGGGCCACCTGCTGCTGAAGATGGCATCCGGCCAGGTGTCCGCGCCCGCCCTGGGGCTTTCGTCCGGCTATCATGGCCTGCGCCGCCGCCTGGTCGGGCTGACGTGCGGGGCGCGTGAGAGCCGCCCCCTGAACCGCTGGCTGCTGGCCCTGGCCCTACCGCTCCTGCTCCCCTGGCGCTTGACGGCCGCCGCCCGCGTCCTGCCCGCCGCGCCGCCCGCGGGCGCCGTGCCGTCGGGCTACTCGGTCACGGATATGGGGGCGGTCGGGGGCGATGGCGTCACCGCCTTGAACGACGCGGGCCAGATCGCCGGGGAGGCGGGCGGTGCGGACGGCCAAGCGCACGGCTTCATTCGGGACATCTCCCATGCGGTGCCGACAGGCGCCCTGCCCAAGCACCACGCCAGTATCGCTTACGGCATCAACGGCGCGGGGCAGGTGGCCGCCGCCTCGTACAACATTCCGGGCCGGGGCCGCGCCTTTTTCTGGGACGGCGCCCCGCGCCGGATCGGGTCGCTGCCCGGCTACCCTTACAGCGAGGCGCGCGGGGTCAACGACGCCGGCCAAGTCGCCGGGACGGCCCTGGCGGGCGGCCACGACCGCTGGCGGGCAGCTATCGCCCGCGCCTTCCTGTGGGACGGCGGCGAGATGACCGACCTGGGCACACTGGGCGGCCCGTACAGCCGCGCCTATGGCATCAATAACGCCGGGACAGTGGTCGGCAAGGCGGACACGGCAGTCTTCGGCCAGACCCACGCGTTCGCCTGGTCAGGCGGACAGATGCAGGATTTAGGCACTCTGGGCGGCGCGAACAGCCTCGCTGCCCGGATCAACGACCGGGGCCAGGCGGTGGGCTACTCCGAGACCGGGCTGGGCGAGACGCGCCACGCCTTCCTGACTACAGATGGGGTCATGCGCGACCTGGGCACCCTGCCGGGCTTTGACGACAGCGTCGCCTACGACGTTGACGGCGCGGGCGAGGCGGTCGGAGCCGCCGCGCCTGCCCCGGACGCGCCCAACGTCCGTGCCCTCTTATGGCGCGACGGCCGAGCGGTTGACCTGAACGACCTGCTGCCCATGAACTCGGGCTGGACGCTGCAAGAAGCGCGCGCCATCAATGGCCGGGGCCAAATCGCCGGGACGGGCCTCTTCCACGGGTCACCGCGCGCCTTTCTGCTGACACCACGTTAGGAGGCTCCATGCGCTTTTTGTTTCTGTTCCTCGCCCTGCTTTCTTTAACTCTCCCAGCGTGGGCTGACACGCCCGCCGCCCGGTTCGCCGTGACCGATCTGGGCGTGTTCTCTGTTCACTCTCCTCACGCTGGGGGCGCAATGGCCCTGAACGACCGGGGGCTGGTCGTCGGCGGCTTCGGTCATGCCTTCCTCTGGGACGGCGACAAGGCATCGGATTTGGGGTCGCTGCCGCCTGAAGGGGCGGAAGACAGGGCCGAGAGCATCGCCTACGGCATCAACAACCACGGCCAGATCGTAGGAAGTTCGGGCAGTTTCGGCCCCCTTTTCATGAGCGGGTTGCAGTTCGCTCGAGGCATTCTTTATGAGAATAATCAGCTACATCAGCTCACCCAGAGGAACGCCTCCTTTGAGCCGTATGCGATCAACGACAAGGGCCAGATCGCTGGGCTAAACGGCTACCGGGGCTTTTTCTACGAGAACGGCAGGCTGACGCAGATCGGGACACTGAGCAGCGTCCCGATGGGCAACCGCAGCACGGCCCGCGCCCTCAACAGAAAAGGGGAGGTCGTCGGCTGGTCCACCGTCAACAGCCGCCTCAACGTCGTGATGGGAGCACTGCCTACACACGCTTTCCTATGGCATCGCGGCGTCCGAGCGGGCCGGATGCGCGATCTGGGGACACTGCCGGGATGGGTCGGCAGCTACGCCTACGGCATCAATGACCGGGGGGAAGTCATCGGGTCCGTCAGCGACACGGCCAGCGGCACCTACGGCGTTTCCCCGAATGCACACGCCCAAGCCTTCCTCTGGCGCGGCGGGAAGATGTCCGGCCTCGGCACCCTCCCCGGCAGCCGCAACAGCGAGGCATTCGGCATCAACAACGCGACCACAATCGTCGGCCAGTCGGGCGGCAAAGCCTTCCTCTGGCGAGGCGGCAAAATGCGCGACTTGAATACCCTCCTCCCCGCCGGGGCGGGCTGGATTTTAGAAGATGCTCGTGCCATCAACGCCAAAGGCCAGATCGCCGGTGACGGCACGTTCCATGGGTTATCACACGCTTTCCTGCTGACGCCGGACTGAAACCATGCATGAAGGCAAAGAAAGCCATGGAAGGCGGGCGGACCTCCGGCCCCCCCCCCTTGACAGACCCCCCCGGTCGGTGCGCTACAATGACGCTGACACGAGACACACCGAACGGAGGGGCCGCATGGCACCGACTGAGGAACAGACTGTGCAGGAATTGATCGCACTGCTGGCCGAGCGAGGCAAAGCCTCTTGGGAGGCCGCCGATGCGCTGGCGGCACGTGGGAAGACGGCCATGGGGGCGCTCCTTGACGGTCTGGAGCACCCGGACGCGAAGGTCCGGGCGGCCTGCGCGCTGCTGCTGGACCATGTCGCAGACGACCGCTGCATCGGGCCGCTGCTCCAAGCGATGCGGCATGACCCGCGCGAGGCGGTGCGCCGGTGCGCGATGCACGCCCTGGTCTGCGACGGGTGCAAGGAGTGCCCGCTGAATACGGACGTGGTGGGTGCTTTGATCGAGTCGGCACAAGAAGACCGGAGCCGGGCCGTCCGCCGCCGGGCGGTCTTCTACTTGTCGCAGCAGAGACCGGACGCGCGGACGGGTCCCGCCCTGGCGGCCCTGCTGGCGGGCGAGGCCGACCCGATCGTCCGGAACCGCGCCGGGCGGGCGCTGGCAGGATTAGACGCCGAGCGCGGCGAATAAGCGGTCATGGCGCAGGATGTTGTAGAAGTGGCGGCGGGGCCAGCGGGGCGGGGGGAACGGCCGGAAAGCGGGGCGGGGCGCCTGGGGGCGCTGGACGTCTGCCGGGGCCTGGCGATATTGGCCGTGCTGTTCATCCACGTTTCCGGCCACTTCCTGCCCGCCTTGCATCCAGCCCGCTCACACGTACCCCCGAACTGGGCGTGGTTCGCCCTGGCCGTGCCGAACCAGGACGCCCAATGGGCGGTGCCGTGCTTTCTGATGCTGAGTGCGGCCGTCAACGCCCTGAGCCTTGCGCGCGGGAATGACCTGGGCCGTTACGCCAAACGCCGGGTGCAGACCGCCCTAGTGCCGTACCTGCTGTGGAGCGCCGTCTACATCGCGGTCAATGTCTTTATCAAGCACCAGCACGCGCCGGGCATCCGCTCGACGCTGGCGCTGCTCCAGAACGGGACGGCGTACTTCCACTTATACTTCTTCGTGCTCGTGCTGGAGATGTATGTCCTGCTGCCGCTTGTTCTCCCCTTGTTCCGAAAACGCCCGCCGTTCTGGGCTGTTGCCCTGGGTGCGGCCGCTTTGCAGGCGGGCATCTATGGGCTGAACCGCTACGTCTTTCCCCATCGGTTCCAAACGACGATCCTGTGGGACATCCTGCCGGTCGCCCTGGGCTTGTGGCTGTTCGGCCAGTCCGGACGATGGCCGGAGATTTTCCGCCGGGGCATCTGGGGGGCGGGGGCGGTGACGCTGGCTTCGTTCGCCATTTACACGCCGCTGGCCGTGGCGGCAATGCGGCATCAACATGTCAACACGGCGGCGTATCAGTTCGGGCAGTGGGGCTACACGGCGGGGATGAGTTTCTTGATGCTGGTCCTCGCCGGAGC
>JANOOM010000426.1:0-6430 GCA_031421335.1 Armatimonadota bacterium | reverse complement strand
AAAGGCCATCGACCAGTGCCAGCAGGCCCTGCAAAGCGACAAGAATTAACTAGGGGATCTAAGGGAGAAGGAGCCGCGTCAGCCCGGAAGGGCCAGCGCGGCTTTTTCATCAACTGACGTTATGCAGTGGCTTTGGCAACTGGGGTAGCCGGGACAGCTAGGAGGGTGACTCGGCCGGGCGCTCAGGCCGAGCCGGACGAGTGAATGAATTCACTCGCTGACTCAGACCTGTCCAGGGGACAGAAGGAGGGCAGAAGAGAGGGGCGGAAAAAGGGGAGGGAGGCGCTGTCGGCCCCCCCGGTTTTATTGTCCCTTGGACAAATCCGAGCGGAGCGAGTGAATTCATTCACTCGTCCTTCACCCGTCTCCTCTTTCGGCCCAGCATTCCAAGTGTCGCCGCGTAACATCAGTCATTAAGTCGTTCTTCGACGTGCCCGTCGACATAGCCGATGATGAGGCGCCGGCACAGGCCGACGAACAGCCCGCACTCGACCACGCCGACGACGGCTTTCAAGCGTGCTTCCAATGTGTCCGGGGAGGGCAGGGGAGCGCCGAAGGCCATGTCTAGGATGTACAAGCCGTCGTCGTTCAGGAAAGGCTCGCCCGAGGGCAGGCAGCGGCGCGGGGCGGGGACGCCGAAGCCCACTTGGAGCCGCGCCTGCGTCCACTGCCAGGCGAAGGGGATGATGGCGACCGGCAGCGGGTGCGCGCCCAGGGCGCTCTTGACCTTGCCTTCGTCCACGATGATGATCTCGGCGTCAGTGGCCGCCGCCACGATCTTCTCGCGGACGAGGGCGCCGCCGCCGCCCTTGATCAGCCGGAACTCGGGGTCTACTTCATCTGCACCGTCAATGGTGATGTCAAAGTGCGCCACGTCGGCGGCCTCGACGAACACCAGTCCGTAAGAGCGCCCGAGTTCTTCGGACTCTTGCGAGGTGGCGACGCAGCGCAGGGCGAGCGGCTCGGCCTGGAACCGGCGCCCCAGGGCGTGGATGGCGAAGGCCGCTGTGCTGCCTGTCCCCAGGCCCACCGTCATACCGTCCCGGAGGTGGGACACGGCCCGCTCGGCGGCGATCTGCTTCGGGTTCACGGCCATCTCAACGCCCCACCTCGCTGCGTGCGAGTTCCGACAAAGGAGAAGGCAAGGAACTAAAGTATTCCTTGCCTTCATCCGCTCTTCCAGTGCCCGGAAAGAGACTCGAACTCTTACAGGGTTGCCCCCATAACGACCTCAACGTTACGCGTATACCATTTCGCCACCCGGGCATGTACGGAGGGCATTATACCGCGCGGCTCGGGGAGTTGTCAAGAGCGGGCAGCGAGATCCGGTCAGGAAAGATTGACCCGGACTTGCCGCAGGCACCCGGCTTTCCTATGTCGTCCTCCCACCGGCTTAGGGCCGCCACCTGGCTGTGTTCCATAAAGCCATTATGCCCGGTCGTTGCGGTCACATGCTCAACTGCCCCGCCAGCCAGAACGCCGCCGTGCCGCGCGTCATGTTCGGCTGGGGGAACGAAATCGTCAGACCGGCGCGGGCGAGCAATGCCTGCGCGTCCGACGCCGTCAATACTTGGTCTACGTCGAAAGAAAGATCGCGGCCGTTGCCGTGGAAGACCTGGGCCACGCCCAGAAGCTGGGTCGCCTCGAAGGCGGGGTGACCATAAGGGACATCAGACCACCAGAACAGCGGCACGCCCGCCCCCAGCAGCAGCTTCTGGTAGGAGCGCAGGAGGCCCGCGTCGGCCAGGACCGCCGCTGTCGTGACGCCCGACCCCGAGCAGAAGCCCGCGAGCGCGCCCGCCGCCTCGCCGACCGCCCACTCGGAGGGGTGGACGCGGTAGGCGCCGTTCGTGACGTATTGGTTCTCGTCGGGCGTGCAGACGCCCTGCCCGGTCATCTGGCCGCCGAGCCAGCCGCTCGGCTCGACCAGGGAGACGGCGGCCCCGATGGCCCCTGCCCGCAGGGCGGCGGCCACGCCGCCCAGACTCGCGCCGATGACCAGCACGTCGCACTGCACGTCAGCCATGAGGGTTCACACTATCCTTTGAGGGCCGCGAGTATCTTCTGTCCGTCCGGCGACCCCAGCCCGGTGCAGGCGTCCCATCCGGCTGCCGCTGCGTAGCCGATGGCATTGGGACCCACTTTGTTGTCGCCCGAGGTGATGTCGTGGAATGCCCCCGCTGCCTGCACCTTGGAGTAGAGTAGGGTGTTCACGAAGCCCGCCCGCGCGCCCAATCCCTGGTTGATGACGGCGATCAGGCCCGCCCAGAGCGGGGCCACGGCGCTGGTCCCGCCGAAGCCCTGGATGAACTGGCCGTCCACCTGAATGTCATAGCCGGTGGCCGGGTCGGCGTCCCCGGCCACGTCTGGGACGCCCCGGCCGGACTTGCCGCCGGTCCCGGCGGGGGCGGGGAGGGCGACACTTTGCTGGTAGGCGGGGACTGGGAAGAACTGGCTGATGCCGCCGCCGGTCGCGCCGAAGGAATGGCTCTGCGGGTCCGTGCCGTGCTGGTTCCAGACCGTCTCTGAGGCGATTGTATTGCTGGCCGCCGTCAGGGATGTGCCGCCACAGGACAAGGCCCAAGGACTGGTGGAGGGGAAGTCCACATGCGGCTGGCCGTCCCAGGTATCGGCGCGCGAGTCGGCGGCCCCGTCGTCGCCTGCCGCCGTGCAGACGGTGATGCCGAGCAGGGCCGCTGACTGGAGGGCCGAGTCGAATTGCTGCATGAACGCCTGAGACGCCGCCGATTCGGCCCCGCCCCAACTGATCGAGATCACCGAGGGACTGTGCTTGGTGTCGTGGATAGCCGTCGTCAGGGCGTCCAAAAAGTTCTGGTCGGTCTGGTTCGGGGCGAAGTAGACCACGATATTGGCCCCTGGCGCCACCGCGCCGACGACATCAATGTCCAGGGCCACCTCGCCGTCGGCGCTGTCCGGGGTGCCGACCGCGTGGTTGCGGGCGTGGTCCACCGAGACCGACGTCACGCGCGGGGCCGTAATGCCCAGCTTCTGGAAGTAGGCCCGCAGGTCGGCGGGCCGGTAGCCGCCGCCAAGCTCGATGATGCCGATGGTCTGCCCCGTCCCGTCCAGGCCCGCCGGGAAATTGTAGAGATGGGCCAGAGTGGGCGGCGTGAACGTCGCTGCTGCCGCTGCCGCTGCCGCCGCACGCCGCGAAAAGTGTGCTCGGGCGAACGGCCGGTTGTCCAGCCCGAAGACGCCCTCGATGATGCCGCTCAGGTCGGCGGGGACGGAGACCGCGCCGATGCGCCCCCGGTACGTCCCCTGTGGGTACTCGTAATCTTCCAGAGTCACCCCAAAAGCCGCTTCGGCGGCCTGTACGGTCCCGGACAGGACGACCGACCGGCGGGCGGCGCTCTTCTCGACTACCTGGAGGCCGTGGCCCTGGGCGAACGCGGCGACGGCCTCTAGGTCCTGGAGGTCCGCCCCGAACTGCTGCTCATATTCTCGTTCGGTCAGATACTGGCGCTCGGCGGGGAGCTGGCCCGCCATCGCCTCGATCTGTGCCGTCGGGACCGGCTGACGCCGCCGCACCCGGACCGTCACTTCCAGTCGCTCATTGGGGTCCGTCGGGCCGATGACACTGGCCTGCGGCAGCGGCTGTCGCTCGCTGCCTGGGAGGGAAACATATCCTGCTGTGTTCATGGTGGTCTCCTGTGCCGCTCCTGTCGGTAGCACTGTAGCTTGACTTACACGCCTGATGACGTATGATAACACATCGGCGGCAAGCTGTCAAGCGTAACGCGGCAGGATTTCCGGCGCGCGCCGCCGTATAACAAGGCATGACGCCTGAGTTCTTGCCGGTCGGCGACCGCGCCGTCCGTGCCGCCTTCGGGGCGGAGATCAGCCCGCTCATCAACGGTTATATTCAACGCTTCTGCCACCGCCTGGCGGCGGAGCCGGTCCGGGGCGTGACCGGGTGGGTCCCCGGCTACGCGGCCGTCCTCGTCTACTACCAGCCCTGGGAGATCGGCTATGCAGCGCTCTGCGCCGCGCTGGCCGAGCGCGCCGGGGAGCGCCTGGACGCGCCCGCCCCCGAAACGCGGCGCGTCGAGATCCCCGTCTGCTACGGCGGCGAGTACGGCCCCGATCTTGACGAAGTCGCCGCCCGACACGGCCTTTCCCCGGCCCAAGTGATCGAGCGGCACGCCGGCACGGATTATCTGGTCTACTTCCTCGGATTCCTGCCCGGTTTTCCCTACCTGGGCGGGCTGGACCCCGCCCTCGCCACGCCCCGGCGGGCGACGCCGCGCCCGCACGTCCCCGCCGGGGCGGTCGGCATTGCCGGGTCACAGACCGGTGTTTATCCGCTGGAAACGCCGGGCGGCTGGCAGATCATCGGGCGGACGCCGCTGCCTCTCTACGACCCTGCCCGGCAGCCGCCCGCCCTGCTGGAAGCGGGTGACAGTGTCCGGTTCATTCCCATTACAACATTCCAGTTTGAGGAGATTTTGGCCGATGCACCGCGTTGACTTGAACGCCGACATGGGTGAGAGCTTCGGCGCCTACACTTTGGGCGATGATGACGCCCTGCTCTTGTCTGTTACGTCGGCCAGCATCGCCTGCGGGTTCCACGCGGGCGACCCCGGCACCATGGCCCGCGCCGTCGTCGCCTGCACCCTACATGGCGTCGCCCTGGGCGCTCACCCCGGCCTGCCGGACCTTGTGGGCTTCGGGCGACGCGCATTGGCCGTTTCGCCCGCGGAGGCACGCGATCTGGTGACCTATCAGATCGGCGCGCTGGCCGCCTTCGCCGCCCGGTCGGGCGTGCGCCTCCAGCACGTCAAGCCGCACGGCGCCCTTTACACGATGGCCGAGCGCGACCCGCTCCTGGCGGCGGCCATCGCGCGGGCCGTGCGCGAGGTGGATGCGGACCTGATTCTGATGGGACTGTCGGGGGGCGCGCTGGTGGAAGCAGGGCGGATGCTGGGCCTGCGCGTCGCCCATGAGGTCTTCGCCGACCGCGCCTACATCGCGGACGGGACGCTGGCGCCGCGCGGATCGCCCGGCGCGGTCCTGCACGACTTCGATGAGGTCGTCGCCCGCATCGTCCGGCTCGTGCGCGAAGGCAAGATCGCGGCGACCGACGGCTCGGACTTGACCCTGGAAGCGGACACAGTCTGCCTGCACGGCGATGCGCCCGGTGCGGTCCTTCTGGCGTCGGTGGTCCGGCGGACACTGGAAGAAGAAGGCGTGGCCGTCCGCGCTTTGGGCATGCCATGACGACCGTGCCGCTGCTGCGCGTCGAGTCACCCGGCCTGCTCTCGACGGTGCAGGACGAGGGCCGGTGGGGGCACCAGCGGGACGGCATGGTCGTGGCCGGCGCGATGGATCCGTTCGCCGCCGCCGCCGCGAACCTGCTGGTCGGCAGCCCGCGTGGTGCGGCCGTCATCGAGATCACACTGCTCGGCCCGGCCCTGCGCGCGCTGGCCGACGTCCGTCTCGCCCTCTGCGGCGGTGACCTGTCGCCCTCAATAGACGGCTTGCCCGCGCCCGTGTGGAAGACATTCACCCTACGCGAAGGCCAGGCGCTCACATTCGGCCGTCGCCGGTCGGGCGCACGGGCCTTTCTCGCCGTCGCGGGCGGCTTCCAGGTTCCTGCCGTTTTGGGCAGCCGCGCGACCTTCCTGCGTGCCCGACTGGGCGGCTTCGAGGGGCGCGCTCTCAAAGTGGGCGACGTTCTGGAAGGCATCCGCCAATCTTTGTCCCCTGCCGCGCGCGGCCTGCGCCCCGCCGACATCCCCACCTACGACCAGCCCGCCGTCCTGCGCGTCCTGCCCGGCCCGCACTTGTCCGCCTTCACCGGCGGTGGCTCAGACACGTTCTTGTCCAGCCTCTACACCGTCTCGCCCCAGTCCGACCGTCAGGGTTACCGGCTGTCCGGCCCCGCCATTGCCCGTACCGGTGCCGCTGACCTCCTCTCCGAAGCCATGCCTTGGGGCGGCATTCAGGTCCCCCCAGACGGCTCACCCATCCTGCTGATGGCCGATCGCCAGACGACCGGCGGCTACCCGCTCGTCGGCGTCGTGATCTCCGCCGACCTGTCCCGTGCCGGCCAGCTCGCACCGGGCGACTCTGTGCGCTTCGAGCCCGTGACGCTGGCCGGGGCGCACGAGGCGGCCTTGCGGCAGGAGAATTGGCTGCGGGTGATGGAGGGGGCCGGTCCACTTTGACCGGTCAGGACGCAGAAGGATAAGGACAAGAGTAAGGGGGGAAAGGGGGCCGCAGACAGAGGAGGGCGGAGGAAGGAGGGCGGAGGGCGCGATGAATCGCGCCCCTACAAGGACCCACCGGGATAACGTAGGGGCGAACCTTGTGTTCGCCCTCCTTACCCTATCCCTCCTCCTTCCCCCTCTCCTCTGTCTGCGGCCCCCAGACGCGCCCCTACGGCCGCAGCGCCTCGTGGAACTGC
>JANOOM010000425.1:0-10425 GCA_031421335.1 Armatimonadota bacterium | reverse complement strand
CTCGGAGGCCGCTTCGGGCGCGGCGGGCGCGGGCACGGCCTCGGGCTTGGCGGCGGTCATTGCGGCAAGCGGTCGGCGGACGCAGACGCGGCTGCCTTCTTGTTCCACGGTGATCTCGGAGACGGGGAACTCGCCCATCAGGGCCACGATCTGTTCGACCAGGTCTAGGTTCATAGGGCAAGATGATACCCGAAAAGGCAGGCACAAAAGAAGGCGGGCGGTTGAAACCGCGCCAACAAAATCACAAAACCTGCCTCCGCAGGTTAAGAGCAGACATTAAGAGCAGATATTAAGAGCAGAAAATCAAGCCTGAAACGTCTGTATTAGTCCACGGAGGTGAGGGTTTTAGTGGGGTGACTTTGTGCCTTTGTTGGCGCGGTTTCAACCGCCCGCTCCCGAGATAGTCTCTCAGATCTTCAGCTTGAAGCAGGCGTATTCGATGACGCGCATGACCTGGGACAGCAGGATAACGCCCAGCGCGAAGACGAACACCCAGGCGATGGGGGCGTAGGCGCTGTTGTGGAGGGCGGGGATGCCGGTCGGGTCGACGGTCCCGATCTCGAAGCGCTTGGTCAGCTCGTCCAGGCCGAACAGGAGTTTGTTGACGGCGGCATTGAGGATGGGAAACTGCCAGAGGAGCAGGGCGGGGACGCCGATGAGGGCGCCGGTCGTGAGGGCCTTGTGCTTCTGACGCTGGTGCTCGTTGTAGATGATGCAGTTGCGGCAGCGCTCGCTCTTGGCGGCGTGCGAGAGGTGTTTGCGCGGGCCGGTCAGGGCGTCATTCTGGTGGGCACGGGCCATCTGGTCTTTCCAGTCGGGGGCGATCATGGCCTGGAGGACAATACGCTCCTCGCACATGCAGCCCTCTTTGTACCACCAGCACGGGCCGCGGCGTTTGATGTAGATGGGGCACTTGGCGCGGATGTGGTCGCGGCAGTACGGGCCTTCCCAGCAGCGGCCGAGGAAGATCTGGCGCTGTTTGGACTTGGGCTGGGCCTTGGTGTCTGCGCCGTACTTGGCATTGGCGCGCTGGATGGCGGCGAGGTCGGCGGCAGCGGCGACATGGCGGGTCAGCTCGATGATTGTCCAGATGGCGCCGGGCACGGCGAAGAGCCAGGCGAGGAGCTGGAAGTCGGCGAGCACGGCGGTGCTGGCGTTGCTGGCGGTCATCTTCCGGACGGGGTAGATCTGGTTCGCCAGAAAGGACGGGCCGGCGTAGAAGAGGGCGGCCCCACCGAGCAGCCAGTAGCCGATACCTTCCACCTGGGCGCAGGCGGTGAGGAGGGCGGCGAGCATGAGGAGGCTGGACGCCTGAAGGATGCGGTAGACCAGCCCGATGTTCTCGATCTGCTGGAAGCGGCGTGCCGAGGGCAGCAGGCCCATCTGCTGGTGCGACCAAGCGCCGCTGAGAAGTCCCCAGAGCAGGTACGCGGTGAGCAGAAAGGTGACGGCGGCGGCGGGTCCGAGGAGCTTGCGCGCGAGATCGTCGAGCTTTGGCTCCCCGGTGCCCTTGCCGGTGCCCTTTTTGACGGGTCGGCGGGCAGCGGGCAGCGGGGCTTCGGTCAGGTCAATGCGTTCGGGCATGGGGGTTGTCCTTGCCGGGTTTCACCAACCGGCCAGTCTACTTCACGCGTTCCAGATACTGGTCACTACGAGTGTCTATCTTGATGCGGTCGCCCTGCTTGACGAAGAAGGGCACGGTGACGACCGCTCCGGTCTCGACGGTGGCGGGCTTGCCACCGCCGGAAGCGGTGTCGCCCTTCTCGCTGCCGGCCGTCTCGGTGACTTCCAGCTCCACGAAGGACGGGACCTCGATACCGATGATGGCGTCTTTATGAGTCATGACACTCAGATCCATGTTTTCCTTCAGATACTTGACCCCGTTGCCGATCTGTTCCTTGCTGACGCTGGACTGCTCGAAGGTCTGCGGGTCCATCAGGAAGTATTCAGCGCCGTCGTTGTAGAGGTACTGCATGGGGCGCCGCTCAAGGAACGCCTGCTCCATACGCTCGCCGGCGCGCCAGGTCTTGTCAATGGACCGGCCGTTCTTGATGTTCTTGAGGGTCGAGCGCACGAACGCCCCGCCTTTGCCGGGCTTGACGTGCTGGAACTCGGTGATGGTGTAGATGTCCCCATCCATGACGATAGAGATGCCGTTACGAAATTCGCTGGTATCCATGGCGGAATTGAAAGCTCCTACACTGGTTAAATGTGAAAAGAAACAATGGGGCGCGCGGCGAAGAGTGTGGAACAATGTCGCTGACGTCCGATTGGCACGAGGTGGCAGCAAGATTATAGCATATCGCCGCCGCTTTGACAATCGCTACCAACGTCATGTCCGGCAGTTCAAGCCATTTGCGAGGAAACAGGATGCACACAGTGAGACGGACCGCCCGGCTGGTCTTCGCGGCGACGATTTTTTGCGCCCTCGGGTGGCCCGGCCCGGCTGGGGCCTCCCCACGGCCCTCCCCGCAGCTCTCCCCACGGTCCAAACCTGCGGGGTCTTGGTCGGCGGTGATCGTCCAGTGGAGGGGGGCGCGGGCACCTTGGGACCGGCTGCGGGCATTAGGCGTGCGGGGAGACAAGCCGCTGCCGCTGATCGGGGCGGACGCCTTCCAGGTGCCGTCGCGGAACCTGGCCCGGCTGGCCGCCCTGCCCTGGATCAAGCACGTTTCCCCGGACCTTTCCTGCCACAAGAGCGACGAGTACACGGTCGGGGCGACCGGGGCGGACATCGCCCTGGCCCAGTACGGTCTTTCGGGAGCGGGTGTGACTGTGGCGATGCTCGCGGGCGGCCTCAGCACGCTCTCCTCTTGCTCCTACCCCCGGCGCCAGGCGGCTCACCAGATCTGCTTCAATCTGGGGCTGATCTCGCTCTCGACGTTCGCGGCGGGCCGAGCCTTCCTGTGGGTCAGCGGCGGGACGTTCGCGGCGGGGCTGGGGCCGCTGTTCGCCGCCGTCATGGTCTCCTGCTTGTCCTACTTCCTGATCAACAGCCTGGGGCTGGCCTCCATCATCGCCCTGTCTACAGGCAAAAGCATGATCCGCGTTTGGCGCGACTCGCTGCTGTGGACGGCGCCCTCTTACTTCGCGGCGGCAAGTGCGGGGACTCTGGCGATCCTGCTGCTGGGGGCTGAAGTGGGGGCGGTGCTGCTGTTCGTCACGCCGGTGGCCGCGCTAACTTATGGGGCTTACGCGCTGTCGCGGCGGCGGGCGGAAGAGAACCAGCAGCGGATTCAGGAGCTTCAAGTGCATGAAGCGCAGCTCGCCGAGGACCTGCGTCACGAACACCAGATCGCCGAAACGCTGCAAAGGTCGCTGCTGTCGGCACCCGCCGAGGACGCCTTCCCCGGCCTGCGCGTGCAGACGGAATACGAGCCGGCCTGGAAGGAGGCGCTTGTGGGGGGCGACTTCTACGACGTAGTGGCTCTGGGGGAAGGCCGGGTGGCCCTGGTGGTGGGGGACGTGACGGGCAAGGGGCTTGCGGCGGCGACGCACACGGCGGAAGTCAAGTACGCGCTGCGGGCGATCCTGCACGAGCACCCGGCCCCGGCCTCGGCGCTTTCGCGTTTGAACAGCTTTTTGGCGCAGCCGCAGCCGGGCGGGGCGGGTCCGCCGCTGGTCGCCGTGGCGCTGGCCGTCGTGGACGCGCGGACGGGGGAAGCGTGGGTGGCCTCGGCGGGGGCGGAGCACCCACTGGTGCTGCGGGCGAGCGGGTCGGCGGAGGAGATCCGGGCGGGGGGGATGCTGCCGGGGGCAGTCGTTTATTCGGGGGGAGTGCCGTGGGGCACTCTTACACGAGGCTGAAGAGGGAGCGGGGGCGCGATTTATCGCGCCCTGTTTTCGTTCCGCGCCCTGTTTTCGTTCCGCGCCCTGTCTGAGAATGTGGCTGAAAGCTTGGAGCGGGCGGTTAAAACCGCGCCAACGAGTTCACAAAACCTGCCTCCGCAGGTTAAGATTTGGGATTAACTCTGAATCAGGTCCGAGTCCGCGCAGGCGGGCTTTGTGATTTTGTTGGCGCGGTTTCAACCGCCCGCTCCCCCTTTCATGCAGGCTCCTGAGAAGGCGGGGGAGGCCAGACGCCTTCGTTACGTAATGCCCGCGTCGCCCGCCGCTGCTCCCGCACCCTCCGGCGTTCCGCCCGCGCTCGGAAAGTGCGCGCCCAGTGCGAGGCTATCAATGCAGGGAGCATGAGGGCGTTGAAGACGCTCAGGAGATCCCACATCAAGGCATGGAAGGGCGGGGAGCCGACACTCGGGAAGTGGTGCAGCGTCCCGATCAGCACAAAACGATGCAGCCAATTCTGGAAGAGAACGAGTAGGAAGCTGATGGAACACACCACCGTCAGGAGCCAGAGATGCTTCGCGGGGCGCTGCAAGACCGGCAACGCCTTGTCCCTAGCCTTGTGACGCTGGGCGGCCCGCACCCGGATTTTTTCTCTCGTCCTCAGCGTTTCTTCTTTGGTCTTCAAGCGGTCGGCTGCCATACGCCCATTATACAGCAAGAAGCGCGGCGGCGCAAAGGAATTGCGGGCGTGGGCGTCCAACAATGGCGGCAGCCATTTCTTGCACTCGCTGAGGAGCCACTATGCCTGACACATCCCCCGCCTCTCCCGCCCCCTTGACCGCCGCCGAACTGGTGGCGAGCCGGTTCCGGCAGATTCACCTCGACTTCCACACGTCGCCCGAGATCCCCGATGTGGGGCGGGACTTCGACGCGGACGTGTTCGGGGACACCTTGACGGCCTCGCGGGTCAACTGGGTGACGCTGTTCGGCAAGTGCCACCACGGCATGAGCTACTACCCGACGGAGGCGGGCGTCATGCACCCAAGCCTGACGTTTGATCTGCTGGGGGCGCAGATGGAGGCATGCAAGAAGCGCGGCATCGCCGCCCCGGTGTATTTATCGGTGCGGGTGGACCAGAACATCGGGCTGACGCGGCCGGACCTGATCTGCCGGCTGGAAGACGGCCGGCTCTGGGGGCCGAACGCGCATGAGGCGTCGTGGTATCAGGTGTGCATGAACAACGCCGAGTATGTGGACTATTTGGCGGCCCAGACCGAAGAAGTCATCTCGAATTACGACGCGGACGGCATTTTCTACGACATGTGCTACTTCCCGCCGGACCCCGGCTGCTTCTGCGAGAAATGCCTGGCGCGACTGGAAAAGGGGGGGCATGCGCGCACCGACGCGCAGGCGCACCGGCAGCAGACGTGGGAGATCATGCGCGAATACACGACGCGGCTGGCGACCTTGTGTCGTCAGCTCAAACCGAACGCGACGACGTTCTTCAACGCCCGGATCACGCCGAACGTGTACCGGGAGCTTGACGTGCTGACGCAGCTCGAGATCGAGTCGCTGACGACGGGGGGCTGGGGGTACTCGTTCTTTCCGACGTGGTCGCGGATGGTCCGCACTTACCCGCGCCCGGTGCAGGGGATGACGGCGCGGTTCCACAAATCGTGGGCAGACTTCGGGGGGCTGAAGACGGTCCCGCAGCTCGATTACGAGGCGGCGACGATTTTGGCAGCGGGGGGCGTGGTAAACGTCGGCGACCAGCTCCACCCGCGCGGGACGCTGGACCGGGGGGCGTATCAGGTCATCGGGGAGATGTTCCGCAAGGTGGAGGCGCTGGAGCCGTACTGTATAGGGGCGGTCCCGCTGGCCGACATCGCCGTGCTGCTGCTGCCCGAAACGGCCTCGGCAGACCCGCTGCACAAGGGCGGCATGAACATCGCGGCCCTCGGGCACTCGTTCGAGGGGGCGGCGGCGACACTGGCGGCTTTGAAGCACCAGTGGAACGGGGAGACGCCGGACCGGGACAACCTGGAACGGTACGAAGTGGTCATCATCCCCGACGGCGGCATCCTGGAAGACGACATGCGGACGAAGCTGGAGCGCTTCCGGGCGGGGGGCGGGGCGGTGCTGTTTTCGCACGAGGCGACGGTGTCGGGCGGCGCGTTCGCGCTGCCGGATTCGCCGGCAGAGTACGGGGGGCCGTGCCCATACACGCCGTCGTACATGCGGCTAGGGGAAACACTGGGGACGGGCGAGCCGGACACCGAGTTCGTCAACTACCAGCCCGGCTCGTTCGTGACACCCGCAGACGGGGCGGAGGCGCTGGGGGAGGTATGGCGGCCGTACTTCAACCGGGCACCGGGGCACTTCTCGTCGCACGCCCAGACGCCCGCCGACGGGCCGACCGGGTTCCCGGTCGGCGTGCTGTCGGGGGACCGGAAGACGGCCTACGTCTACGCGGCGCTGTTCAAGGGCTACCGCGAAGACGGGTTCTACTTGTACAAGAACATGGCCGGGCGACTGCTAGACGTCCTGCTGCCCGCCCCGCTGGTGCGGCCGGGGGCGAGCGTGCCGGGGGCCATGGAGATCGCCGTTCTGCGGCAGGAGGCCGAGGATCGGACAGTGGTACACTTGGTGAGCTTCCAGCCGCAGCGGCGGACGGCGACCAGTGAGTTCATCGAGGACGCCGTGGCGGTGCAGGACGTGGCGTTCGCCCTGCGGACCGGGTCGGCCCCGGCACGGGTCTTCCTGGCGCCGTCGGGGGATGCGATCCCGTTCAAGCAGGAAGGCGACTACTGCCACGTCACGGTGCCCTCGGTATTGACGTCGCAGGCGGTGGTGTTCGAGGACGCGTGAGTATTTCGGGGGATGATAATTTATAGCGTTCTCCGGTCGGTGAGCAGAATCCGTGTTATAATGTAAGTACGGTACGACGACGCTGCGCGCCGGAAGCTTCCTGAATCTGCGTCCCCGCTGTCCCAAACCCGCTGTTTCCCTAGAAAGGCACTGCCGATGTGCATCACCCACTCATACTTTCCCTCACTTCTGACTTCCTGCCGCGTTGGGGTCGGCCTGGCCCTGGGCCTGCTGGTCGGTCTGGCCTGCCCGGCACAGGCGACGGGGAGCTGGACGCCGCTTTCCGCCCAGGCCCCGGACGCGATCGGCACGACGATGCTGCTGACAGACGGGACGGTCATGGCCCAGGGCACGACCGGGGCGGCCGGCGCGAATGGCAGCGGCAGCAGCGCCCACTGGTACAAGCTGACCCCGGACGCGCACGGGAGCTACGCGAACGGGACGTGGACGAAGCTTGCCGACATGCACCACGAGCGCCTTTACTATGCATCCGCCGTGCTGCGGGACGGCCGGGTCTTCGTCGCAGGCGGCGAGTACACCGAGGCGGGCTACGTCGACACCAACACGGCGGAGATCTATGACCCGGTCAAGGACGCCTGGACAGAGATTTCCAGCCCGGCCGGCTGGGCCAACATCGGGGATGCACCCACCAAGATGCTGGCCGACGGGACCGTGCTTCTGGGCCGGATCAACGGCTACGAGACCGCACTGTATAACCCCGTTACAAACACCTGGGCAGCGGGCGCGAACAATTTGGGCGGCTGCGACGAGGCAAGCTGGACGCTGCTGCCGGACCAGAGCATCCTGACGGTGGACATTAACTCCAGCCCCAATGCAGAGCGATACCTGCCGTCGAGCGGCATCTGGGTGGCGGCGGGGCAGACGCCGGTGAGCCTGGTGGCGGGCAGCGAGATCGGCCCGGCCGTGCTGATGCCGAGCGGGCAGTGCTTGTACGTCGGCGCGACCGGACACACCGCGGTCTACACCCTGGCGTCCAGCGGAGCGGGGACCTGGGCGGCGGGGCCGGACTTCCCGACGGACAGCAGCGGCAACCAGCTCGAAGCCAAGGATGCGCCGGGCTGCCTCCTGGTCAACGGCAAGGTCCTGTGCGTGGTCGCCCCGCACGGCACCAGCGACGGAGGCTATCCGTTCGGGCAGCGCTTCTTCGAGTACACTTCCGACCCAAGCGGCCTTTCCGGCGGGTCGCTGGCGGCAGCGCCCGACTCGGGGCTGAACTCCGCCAACATGCCGGCCTTCACGGGGCGGTTTCTGGCGCTGCCCAGCGGGGAAGCGCTTTACAGCAACTTCAACTCCGAACTCATGGTCTACACGCCCGACAGCGGTCCGAACCCAGCGTGGAAGCCCGCCATTTCGGGCGTCGCCGCCCAAGCGGACGGCTCCTACCAGGTGTCCGGGACGCAGTTCAACGGCCTGTCCGAGGGTTCCGGCTATGGGGACGACGCTTCGCAGTCCACGAACTACCCGCTGGTGCGGCTGACGAGCGGCGTGGGGGTCGTTTCCTACGCGCGCACCTTCAACCATAGCACGATGGCGTTGGCCACGGGCGGCCTGCCGGTGGCGACGAGCTTCACGGTGCCGACGGGGCTTGCGCCGGGGGTGTACCAGCTCCAGGTGGTGGCGAACGGCATTTCCTCCGATCCGGTAAGCTTCACCGTGCCGTCAACGGATGTGACGGGCCAGGTGACGATTACGCCCGGCGACCTGCGTCACCGCAGCGGCACGACGTTCGCCCAGTTCCTTACCCTCACCAATAACAACGCAGCCCCCATCCCCGGCCCACTGACCCTGGCCCTCGACTATTTAAGCCGCAACGCCCGCCTGCTCAACAGCACCGGGACGACGAGCGCCGCCCTCCCGGCGGCCAGCCCCACGGTGTCGGTCTCGGCGGATGGGCTGGCGCCGGGGCAAAGCGTCCAGGTGAACCTGAGCTTCGCGGACGTCAACTACCAGCACATCAATTTCGCCCCGCGCGTCCTCTCGGGCAGCAACCCTTAAGAGGCTGAAGTAACTAAACCCCAGTCTTGGGTTGAAACCGCGTCGACTACAGCAAGGCAATTAGCATAAAGATAAACATCGGTACAGACTCTATAATTGACAGTCGCTGACGGCTAACGCCCATTTTTCAACCCAAGACTGGGGTTAACTGAGGGCTGAAATGACTGCCGGAAGAAGCCCGATGCCTTCGCGTCGGGCTTCTTGCTTTGTTTTGGTTACCGGCCTTACCGAATGGGATATTTTTCTCTCCGTGGCGCGGGATTCTCATATCCTCACTCTTTTGGCATGAATCTTGCAGTATAATTACCGTGACGGGAGCGAGCGCGATGCTAGGTAGTAGGCACGCTCGTTCCTCTGGAATTCTCGGGCGTGGGCTTCCGCCACACCACCCAATCCGCCCAAGCCTTTCCAGGCAGGGCCACTTGATGAACAGGACATCTCTCATGAAAGCACACGTCATCTTTCCCGTCGCGCTTGCCCTCGCCGGGGCGCTCCTGGCACTCTCGCCGGCGCAGGCACAGACCAAACTCGTGACCCTGAGCAACATAGGCATACTCAGCGGACATGGCTCCTTCTTCGTGCAGTTCAACCTCGCGAACGGCATCTCAGCGGCCGACGGCAATGCCACCGCCGCCATCTCCAACTTCAGCCTGACTGGCGGGTCCCTGGGCGCCACCACGACGATCGCTACCGTCGGCAACACGACGGGCAATCTGGGGACCGCGCTCGTACTCGACGACGGCAATGCCGTAACCGGTGGGTTCTCCTCCTTCCAGCAGGGGTTCACCATCACCAGCAGCACCAGCACCCTGAGCTTCAACCTGAACCTGGCCGCGACCAGCACAGACGCGGGCAAACCGGACGACTTCTATTTCCAGATCCTGAACAGCGCCGGCAATCCCCTCGCCACGAACGGCCCGAACGGAACGGAACTCATCAACGCGAGCTACGCGTCCACCAATCCCACGCCGCTGGGTTTCATCACCCAGGCCACGAGTTCAGTCGGCGCCGACACTAACTACCCGAAGATCACCGCGACGATCTCGGCTCCTGCCGTGCCGGAAGCTTCCACGACCGTCAGCCTGGGCCTTCTGCTCCTGCTCGGCGGAGTGGGGGTGTGGCGGGCACGGCGCCGCTCCGCCGCCAACTGACGCGAATTGCTGACGAAAAAGGCCCGGTACGTTTGCGCCGGGCCTTTTTTGTCTTCTCTGGTTCTGTCTTCTCCGTTATAGCCCCCGCGCGCCATCTTCCAGAGCACGGGCGACCGCCTCGTCCGCCGTCAGGGCCTCCCCAGCAGCCCAGGCGGCGGCGAACTCCGTCGCGCTCAGGCCGGCGGGGGCGAGTGCGCGAGCAGCGACGACTTCGACGTGGACGTCAATCTGACCGACGGGCAGGCGCACCGCGTCTCGCTGTACGTCCTGGACTGGGACGGGCATGGGCGCAGCGACGCGGTCACGGCCAAGGACACCGCCACGGAGGCGGCCCTGGACGCGCAGACGGCGGGGGCGACGGGCGGGGGCGTGTTTCTGACGTGGGCGGTGCGCGGGCACGTCGTCTTCCACGTCGCCTGCGCCATCCCGCCGGGCAACTTCAACGCCGTCCTCAGCGCCCTCTTCTTCGACCCAAGCAGATAGTCCGGCCTTGAACGGCGACTCGAAAGGGCCGCCCCGTTTCTCATAGGAGACGGGGCGGCCCTTTTTCCGTTCTGCGGCTCATGTATCGGTCCGCACGGGGATGCTGAGGGCGCCGACCTTC
>JANOOM010000424.1:0-5773 GCA_031421335.1 Armatimonadota bacterium | reverse complement strand
GGGTGAAAAAGAGGCACCCAACGCAGCCCGCGGGAGGGGCAAGATCATCTCTCCCCGCCGAACCGTCGCCATAGCCGCCGGTTTCCGGGTAACATAGACATATCGCCTCTTCCGAGGCATCTTCTGACGGAGTCTCAATGTTCCCGATCAACCCGTTCCTCAAAAAGTCGCTATTTACGGCAGCCGCCCCCGCCGCGACCTGCCTCATGCTCGCCTTCGCCGCTTCCGCTCAGACAACGGGCAGCCGGATGGTCCCCCTGCGGCCTCCTGCCACCCCGCTCATCGTCCGGTCCCCCTATGTCAGCACCTGGTCGGGGGCGGACGCGCTGAACGGCAGAGCGCCGATCTTCTGGGCCGGGCGCCCGAAAAGCATCACCGGCATCGCCCGCGTGGACGGCCACGCCTTCGTCTTCCTGGGCGACCCGCGCCTTGGGAGCGCACCCGCCGCCCCGCCGATGACCCAGACGTCCCTCTACGTTACGCCCACCCAGTCTGTCTACCGGCTGACGGGCGGCGGCGTCACCGTCACCGTGGACTTCCTTTCGCCGGTCGAGCCGAGCGACCTGCGCCGCCTGTCCGTGCCCTTCGGCTACGTCTTCGCCACCGCCCGCAGCGCGGACGGCCGCCCGCACGCGGTCAGCCTGTACTTCGACATGAGCGGCGAATGGGCGCACGGCGACGAGAATGCCCCCATCACCTGGGAGCGCCGCCCGGTCCCGAGCGCCGTCCAGGCCGTCACCGCCTTCGCCGTCACGCCCGCCGCCCCGAAGATCCTAGGCGAAACCAACGAGTACCCCATGTGGGGGACGGCGGTCTTCGCCACCGCCGACTGGCCCGGCCTGACGACGCAAGCCGGCCAGGACTCGGTCGTCCGCGCCGCCGCCATCAGCAACGGCGTTTTGGACAACACCGTGGACCAGGACCAGCCGCGCGCCATCAACAGCCGTAACCCGGTGTTTGCCTTCAACTTCGACTTGGGGCAGGTCGGCAAGGCCGATGTCCGGCCGGTCGTCCTGGCCCTGGGCGACTCGCGCGACCCGGCCGTCTCCTACCAGCGCAAGCCCATCCTGCCGCTCTGGCGCTCCTACTGGCCGGCCTGGCCGCAGATGATGGCCGCTTTCTACGACGATGCCGCCATCGCCCGCGCCCGCGCCGATGCCCTGGACAAGCGCGTCAACGACGACGCGACCAGGGCCGGGGGCGCAAAATATGCCGCCCTTTGCTCCCTCGCTTTGCGCCAGGCCTTCGGCGCGACCGAGATGGTCGGCACGGCGGACAACCCCTGGATGTTCATGAAGGAGATCAGCTCCGACGGCAACATTTCCACCGTGGACATCATGTACCCCGCCTTCCCCGCCTTCCTGTATGCCGACCCACGCCTGGTGCGGATGCAGCTCGCCCCGCTCTTCGACTACGTCGAGGCGGGCCACTGGCCGCAGCCCTTCGCCCCGCACGACATCGGGGCCTCGTACCCGAACGCGGATGGCCACAACGATGGCGGCGGCGAGAACATGCCCGTCGAAGAGTCCGCGAACATGCTGATCATGGCCGCCGCCTACATGCGCTACGTCCCCACGGCCGAGGCCGCGCCTTATGCCCGCGCCCACTACCGCGCTTTGAAGCAGTGGGCCGACTATCTGCTCACGGTCCCGACCGGCGGGACCTCGCCCAACGCCCTCGACCCGCTCTACCAGAATCAGACCGACGACTTCACCGGCTCCATCGCCCACAGCGTCAACCTCGCCCTCAAGGGGGTTTTAGGCGTCGGGGCCATGGGCCAGATCGCCGGCTATGCCGGCAACAAGGCCGACGCCGCCCACTACGGCATTGTGGCGCGCACCCTCATCGCCGAATGGGCACGGCGGTCGCAGTCACAGACCGGCCCGCATTTGACCATGCAGTACATCGAGGCGGATACGCCCCGCCCCACGAACTGGGGGGCGGGCATCGTCGGCCCGCACGCCCTGCTCCTGAGCAGCGTGGGCGGGGCGGATGCGGCTCGGCCCGCCGTGGATACTACCAAGAGCTACACCGTTTCGGCCTGGGTCAAGCTCAACAAAGTCGAGGGCTACCAGACCTTCGTAGGTATTGACGGCGCCCACGTCAGCGGCTTCTTCCTCCAGCTCCGAGGCGGCGAAAGGAAGTTCAGCCTGACCGCGCTGGCCCAGGACAGCGACACGCCGGGCATGGGGGCCTCGGCCACCGCGCTCGCCCCCCCCATCCCGAATATCTGGTATCACCTGGCCGGCGTCTACGACGCCGACCTCAAGACGCTCTCGTTGTATGTCAACGGCGTCCTCCAGAATACCGTCCCCTACACCGCCGCCTTTCGGGCGAACGGCCACACGTCCCTCGGCCGGGGCTTCTTCAACGGCGGCCAGGTGGATTTCGTCAACGGCGCCCTTGACGACGTGCGCTTCTACCAGGCCGTCCTGCCCGCCGCCGACGTCCTGGCGCTGGCCCAGCCCGGCGCTTCCCCGATCGCCCCCGCCCCGATCGCCCACTGGACCTTCGACGAGGGGACCGGCAAGGTGGCCGCCGACTCCTCGGGCGGCGGCAACGACGCGGCCCTTGGGCGCGGCACGGCGCCCCCGGACGCCGCCTGGAGCCTCAAATATAATGCCTTCCCCGACAAGGTATTGGGCTTGAACCTCGTCCCCGAGTCCGTACTGAGGGAAGAAGCCGCCTTCTACAAGACGCAGCTCGGCCCGTTCGGCGTCCCACTGGACATCCGGCACTCCTACACCAAAGTGGACTGGGAGTTGTGGACGGCGGCCTCTACCGACGACCGCGCCCTGCGGCAGGGCTTCGTAGACGGCATCTACAACTTCGCCGACACGTCCCACTCGCGTGTCCCCTTCAGCGACTGGTACGATACGGCGACGGGCCAGCAGCAGGGCTTCCAGGCCCGCCCGGCCATCGGCGGCGTCTTCGCCATCCTGGACCGCACGGCGCTGAAGGTGGGGCGGTAAATCCCTCCCCTCAGACCTCCTGCACAAGGTCTTACCCGGTTCGGAGGAAGCCTGCCTAAAAGCCGGGTCTACACGGATGGGGCACCCCTTTGGGGCTGTAGACCAAGAGGGCGTGACAATTAGGAAGGGCGTAACGTATCGCGCCCCTACGCATCGCGCCCCTACGCATCGCCCGGCCTTTTAAGGCCGGGTAGACGCAGGCGTGAAGACTCTTGAAACCTTCCGCCGTCCCTGACGTATCAGAAGCAGTGCCCCCTTCTTAGGGCCTGTGCTTCGCTGAAAGGAACTACAGTTGAAGTTTCTCAATAAATACGCCTGGCTTCTGCCGACGCTCGTCCTGGCCGGTCTGACGGCCTGTGCCCTGGCGACCGGCAGCGCACGGCCCGCGCCCAAGTCACACCTAAAAGTCTCCCCGAAAGTGGCGGTCCCGGCGGCGGTGACGTATGCTCACGACATTGCGCCCATTCTCTACCGAAACTGCACGACTTGCCACCGCGCGGGCGAGGTCGCGCCGTTCACCCTGGCCTCCTACGGGGACGCCCGGAAGCGCGCCCGGCAAATCGCGCTTGTCACCGAGCAGCGCATCATGCCCCCCTGGAAGGCCGATTCGCACGGCGAGTTCCAGGATGAGCGCCGATTAACCGCCGCGCAGATCGTTCTGCTGCACCGGTGGGCGGACGCGGGTGCCCCGGAAGGACGCCCCGCCCAGGAGCCGCCGGCCCCGCATTTTGCCGCCGGCTGGGCGACCGGCAAGCCGGACATGCTCGTCGCCCCGGCTCGGCCCTACACCGTACCCTCCGAAGGGCGCGATCTGTATCGCTGCTATGTCATCCCCACCGCCTTCGCCGAAGACCGGTACGTTTCCGCCGTGGACGCCCACCCCGGCAATCGCGCCGTGGTCCACCATGCCTTGGTCTATGTGGACACGAGCGGGGCCGCACGAAGGAAGGAAGCCGAGACCCACGACGGCAGCCCCGGCTACCCCGAATTCGGGGGACTGGGATTCACACCCGCCGGGATGCTTGGCGGCTGGGCACCCGGCGCGATGCCACACCCCCTGCCCGCCGATACCGGCATCACCCTCCCTAAAGGCGCGGACATCGTGTTGGAGGTCCACTATCACCCGGACGGCAGGCCCGAGACCGACTTGACGCAGGTGGCGCTCTACTTCAACGGGGGGCAGATCGCCCGCCCGATGCACCTCTTCCCGCTCGCCAACACGCACCTGCAAATCCCGCCCGGCGACAAGGACTATGAGATCCGGGCCAGCCTGCCCGTGATCTTCGACGCCACTCTGCTCACCATCTTCCCGCATATGCACGTCCTGGGCCGCCAGATGACCGTCACCGCGACCCTCCCTAACGGTACCACCAAGCAGCTCGTGGATGTCCCTGATTGGGACTTCAATTGGCAGGGCTTTTACGCCTACAAGGAGCCAGTCCACCTGCCCGCTGGGTCGCGCATTGACCTGGTCGCCCATTACGATAACTCCCCCGGCAACCCGCTGAACCCCAGCCGCCCCCCCAAACTCGTCACCTGGGGCGAGCAGACGACCGACGAGATGTGCTTGTGCTATCTTGGCTTCACCGTGGACGCCGAACACGCCCCGCCGGCCAAGACGGCCACGAGGCTGCTCAAGTGAGCGCACCCAAGAGACAAAGACTGTTGCACCGAAATAACAGCTTGTGGGCCGTTATCGGACCGGCGCCAGCTTCCCTGCCGGCGTGCGCCGTCCTTGCGGCCTCGCCGCCCAAAAGCGAGTCTCTCGGAGCCGTGCGCTCCTCCCAGGGCCTGCGTCCGACCTTCACCAAAGACATCGCGCCCGGCTACGGCGAGTTCCAGCATGAGCGCCGCTTGACCGCCGCCCAGATCGCCCTCTTCAAGCGCTGGGCCGATGCGGGCGCTCCCGAAGGCGACCCCGCCGCCCTGCCGCCTGCCCGCCGGACCGCTTCCGGGGGAACCGCCTGATGAAACTCCTTTCGTCAAGTCTCTGCCTCGCCGTCGCCGCTTTCTTCTGCCTGACGGCGCCGGGCGCGCAGGCCGACCCACCGACGGGCGCCAAGGCCGCCGTGTTCCTGTTCGTCGCCCGCGACTGCCCGATCTCCAACGCCTACGCGCCCGAGATCAGGCGCATCATTACCCGGTATGCGCCCCGGAAAGTGGCCTTCACCCTTGTCTACCCGGACCCCGACACGTCGCTCGCCCAGGCCCGCCGGCACGCCAAAGACTATGGCCTCGCCTGCCTCCTGCTGCTCGACCCCCTCCACCAGCTCGTGCGTCGGGCGGGTGCCACCGTCACGCCCGAGGCCGCCGTATTCGCCCCCGGCGGGCGCCTGCTCTACCGCGGCCGCATTGATGACCTCTATCTGGGCTTCGGGAAGCGCCGCTACGCCGCCACACGCCACGACCTGCGCGATGCCCTAGACGCCGTCCTCAGTGGCCGGCCCGTCCCCATGCCCCGGACCGAAGCCATCGGCTGCTTTCTCTGACCGGCGTGGTGGTTTTCCCGTCGCCGCACTCGGGTAAAAAGCGGCAGAGGTGATCAATATGACTATGGAACAGGGGCGCCAATCGCCCGCGCCCGGCCTGGGCCTGGACCCCGAGGACGCCGGGGCGCTCGCGCCCGCGAACGAAGAGGACGACTCGATGGACAGCCTGCCTGATGGCGACCGCCAGCTCACCACCGACAGCACCGCCCTCGACGGCGGTGGGGTGGGGGACGATTTGGCGATGGGCGGGGGCGGCAACAACGACAGCGACCTGGGCGCGGACGTGGCCGGCGACATCGGCCCGAAGCACGA
>JANOOM010000423.1:0-5696 GCA_031421335.1 Armatimonadota bacterium | reverse complement strand
CCCTCGCCCACCCCCCGACGCGCCCCCCCCATACCCCGCGCGGCGCCGGGGGGGGGGGGTCGGGGGGGCCCCGGGGGGGGGGGGGGGGGGCCCGGGGGGCCATTCCTGCATGGAACCCACCCCGCCGCAAGCGGCGACCCTCCCGAAACGGGAGGGTGGGCTGAGAAGGTGGTTGAGGTGGTTTTCGGGGATGACTATTGGGTGAGTCAGTTAAGGGGGCGCAGTCTGAAGGGGGCGCAGTCTGGAGGGGGCGCAGTCAACCTGACAAGGCACCCAATGACCCTCAGCCTCACCCTCCCGTTTCGGGAGGGTCGCCGCTTGCGGCGGGGTGGGTTCTGACCACGCCTCCATACGCAAACATCAGGCCGCCGGGCTGCTCGATCTGCACTGAGACCGGTGTCCCCTCCGCGAAATACTCCTTGCGGACGTAGGCCAGGACCAGCGACTGGCCGCCGTGCTTGGGGGAGGCGACGGCGCTGGTGATGCGCCCGATCTCGCGGCCCGGTTCGGGGCCGTCTTCGGGGACGTGAACGGTCGCACCGGCCGGCGGTACGGGGGCGTCTTCGACCAACAGGATCTGGCGCAGGGCACGATTGGTGTGGCCTCTCGCGTGCAAGCGGGCAACGATCTCCTGTCCGACGTAGCAGCCTTTGGTGTAGGAAATGGCGTCGTCCATGCCGGCTTCGGGCAGGAGAACAGAAGGGGAAAGCTCATGCCCCCAGGCGGGGATGCCGGCCTCGACGCGCAGGGCCTCGGCATCGGCATCGTCCAGGTGTATCGCTCCGGCGGCTCTCAGAGAACTCACGGCAGCAGCACTGTGGGCGATAGGAAGCCAAAGATCAAAGCCGGGGGCAAGGGGAATGGCGAGGGGGCGCCGCTCGCCGGGCAGGTCGGTCAGCCGCGCTGCACCGGTGCCAAGCACGGAGAAGACAGCCCACGATCCGGAAACGTCGGTGAGCACGACGTCTTCCATGATGAGCAGCTTGTTCAGAGTCTCATACAGCGTAGGCAGGCAGACGGGATCGGTCTCGACGACGAGCGCGTCAGGAAAAGCATTGACGTGAAGGTCGGCGAGGACATGGCCCGTGCTGTCCAGGAGAGCGGCATGGCAGCCCATACCGGGCATGAGCGCCTTGACATCGTTCGAGACCATACCCTGCAAAAAGGTGAGGCGATCTGTACCGCGCAGCTCGAGCAGGCCGCGCGGAGAGCGCTCCCAAACGGCCAAACCGTCTGGCCGGCTCAGGGCCTCATATCCAGAAAGCGGGTGCATGGTGAACTAACTCCGGAGCAGCGGGTCTAGCGATATTCACGACGCTCTTCGACTTCGTTCAGGAAAAGTATCTTGACGACGGCGGCGGTGGCGGCCAGCAGGGCGCCGAGCAGAAAACCGGAAGCGGAAATGGGGGGTCGCATTGAGTTGTGCCTCTTTTCACAAACGATTGTACCATTATTCACAATGTCCGTCAACCCCGAAAAGTTCCCAGTTTTTGGGTAAACCGCGGATAATCCTGTAAACACACCTTTTTCACCCAAAATACCACCACCGCGGGTGCCGCCTCCGCCGAAATCGAGGCCGCCGGCCTGCGCCATGTCACCGACAAACAGCCGGGTATCCAGCGCGAGCCGGATGAAGACGGCTTCCGATATGTCGCACCGGACGGCCATGTCGTTGAAGACGAAAAGACATTAGCGCGCATCAAGGCGCCGGGCATCCCGCCCGCTTACACCGGTGTCTTGATCTGCAAACTGGAGAACGGCTACTTCCAGGCGACCGGGCATGACGCCAAGGGCCGCAAGCAGTACCGGTATCACCCGCACTGGCGCGAAACGCGCGACGAGGCCAAGTACGAGCGTATGATGTCCTTCGGAGAAACTTTGCCCAAGATTCGGGAGCGGGTCGAGCGCGACCTAGGCAAACACGGCCTGACCCGAGAAAGAGTGCTGGCGACGATCGTGTGCCTCCTGGAAACGAATATGATTCGCGTCGGCAACAAAGAATATGCCGAGGAGGCCGCCGCCATGGCGCTGCTGGGTCGGCGGTTGGCGGAGGAGGCGGCGAAGTGAGACCGGTACTCACTTGCTGCTGAAAGTCAAGGCATACCTTCCGCTGGCCGTGCCCGCTGCCTGATCTTTCTGCTGCCCCGCACAGCCTGTCGGCTGGCTCGCCTCCGTCCCTTGCAAGCACGCGCTGGCTACCGCGATTGTGCCACTGGAAACAGCGCCCGGCTCCAGCCAACGGATGTGGCCGTCGCAGGCTAAGTAATTAGCGCCCCCCCTGTGGCGGGGAGTGTTCCCAGTCCCACCATTCAGCACTCGACCGCCTATATCCCCGGTCGCATACCGAACGAGGGCGCCCTCCCCGCCGTTGGGGTATGCCGGCCCAACGCCGTAGCCATACGAAATACCAACACCACTCCCGGAGGGCGACGACAGTTCAGCCGCAATGCACACTTTGTCTTGGCAGGGGGTAGAGGTAAAATTTACGAGGCAGTCACTCACCTCAAACAACAGCACCGTGCTGGCGGGCGAGATCAGCATTGAGAGGGAGTGGGCCGGGGCGATAATCACCTCGTGTGATTTGGGGTACTTTGGGTAGGTTGGGTTCCCACCTAAATTGCTGTTGAGGGCGTATGAAACGACCTTCTCGTAAGAGTTATTTTCGGGGGTCTTGCTGTCGCTTGGGCAGGCCAGTATCGTGGAGTCTTTCATATATGGGAGGCAACTTCCAGCCCAGCCAACGCCTGGTATGGGGGCGAAAGGCGTTGAGTAAAGAGTCTCATTGTTATCGCTGGCGTATTGCAAGATCGCCATGCCGATCTGCCTCTCGTTGGAGAGGCACTGTGTTTGGCGGCCCTTTTCGCGGATGCCGGCAAACACAGGAAACAGAATGGCGGCGATCACGGCGATGATGCCGATGACGACCAGCAGTTCGATGAGGGTGAAAGCGCTGTGACCACGACCGAGTTTCATACTGCCCATTTATAGCCTCTTCGCAACAGGATGATGAGTAGAACGGGAGAAGTGGGCAGAAGGGTTCGCGGCAGCAGGGTGGTTGCATATGGGTTTTAGGGAGAGGGCATCTCCAGAAAAGCACCTCCAGAGAAGCCAAGAGAAGCCAAGAGAAGCCAAGAGAAGAAGGCAACCACAAGGGGTTGCCCCTACAGGCCCCGGTCTTCGTACCTGTTCGCAGCCGGTAATACCTTGACAATCCCGCCCCTGTTGGGCTAAAGTAACCCTATGGAATACACGCCTCAGCAAGTCGAAGCGATCACCCAAGACGTCATCGAGAAGTACCAGAAATTCGTCAACCCGACCCAGGTGGCCCTGCTCAAAGTCGGCGGGTTTGACCACATCGAACACCGCGCCGAGGGCGTCACGCTGACCGACCTGGAAGGCAACACCTACATTGACTGCCTGGGCGGGTACGGCATCTTCTCGCTCGGGCACCGGCACCCCAAGGTCGTCGAGGCCGTCAAGCGGCAGCTCGATTTCATCCCGCTCGGCTCCAAGACCTTCCTGAACAAGCCACTGGCCGATCTGTCTGCCAAACTCGCGGAGCTAACGCCGGGGGACCTGCAATACTCCTTCATCAGCAACTCCGGGGCGGAGGCCGCCGAAGCGGCCCTGAAGATCGCCCGCATGGCATCGGGCAAGACTGACTTCATCTCGACCGAGGGCGCCTACCACGGCAAGACGATGGGCGCCCTGGCCGTGACAGGCCGGGCGGTCTACCGCAAGCCATTCGAGCCGATGCTGCCCGGCGGGAGCTTCGTACCGTTTAACGACGCGGATGCCATCGAGGCGGCCATCACCGACAAGACGGCGGCCGTCATCCTGGAACCCGTCCAGGGCGAGGGCGGCATTCAGGTCCCTTCCCCTGACTACTTCCCGCGCGTCCGCGAGATCTGCGACCGGCATGGCGTCCTGCTGATCGCGGACGAGGTGCAGACGGGCCTGGGCCGGACCGGCAAGATGTTCGCCGTAAACCACTGGGACGTGGCCCCCGACATCATGACGCTGGCGAAAGCACTGGGCGGCGGTGTCATGCCCATCGGGGCGACGATGGCGACGCCCGCAATCTGGAACAAGGTGTTTCACGAGAACCCCTTCATCCACACCACCACGTTCGGCGGCGGCGAACTAGCCTGCGCTGCAGCTTTGGCGGCTTTAGAAGTGACGGTCGAGGAGGGCCTGCCTGCGCGGGCGCGCGAGAACGGCGCGTACTTCCTGGACGGCCTCAAGCGCATCCAGGCGGAGCACCCGAATATCCTCAAAGAAGCGCGCGGCCTGGGCCTGATGCTAGGGGTCGAGTTCACCGACAGCGACATCGGCAAGCTAGTCATCGGGACGATGGTCCACCGGGGCGTCGTCGCGGCATACACGCTAAACAATGCCAAAGTGATCCGCTTCGAGCCGCCGCTCATCATCACCCGCGCCCAGATAGATCAAGTGCTGGAAGTCTTCGCAGCGGGCGTCCAGGACGCGATTGATCTGCTGGGGGACTTGATTTAGCTGTCGGGGTGATGGGGCAAGTGGGTGCGAGTGATTGAAATCGCTCGCTGAACAGGACCTGTCCAGGGGACAGAAGAGAGAGCGAACAAGGCAGAACAGCGGGACAGAGTGGCAGCGCCCTGCTGTCGCGTCCTTTGGACGCTTCCAAACGGAGCGAGTGATTTCAGTCACTCGTCTTCACGGGCCTTCACTTGCCCCGCCCGTCCCCGGTCATACTGTTTGGGCGGGCCGCTTGCATTGATGTTAAAGGCAGGAACACAATCCCTTACGCAGTCCTCGCCGCCCCGGCCCAGTGGGTCAATCTCGCTCAAGGCCAGACGGCGGAAGTAGGCCTGCGCGTGGGCACTACTGAGGAGCCGCCCAATGACGACTGAACCCAATCGCCCGCTCGTCGGCGTCTTCCTCGGCTTCGCCTGCGTCTTCTTCCTGTTCGTCAGGCGCGTGGAGAAGCCGCGCGCTGACGACGCGGAAGCGATACTTCAACAGGCCTTTGCAGAGATGCAGGAGATGCAGACAAGGAACCGCGATCGTGCCGTGTCGGCAATCACGCAGAAGAACAATCTGCAAGCGCTGGTGGCACAGATGGAGCGGATGGTCGCTCGGCTTGAGGAACGAGCGCAGGCGGCGGGGCAAGTCGGAGACGCCGAGCGGGAGCAGGACCTGCTTGCGGAGCGCGGCCAGAGCCTGCTGACTCTCGCGCAGACGCAGGCGTCTTTGCAGGGCGCCATCGAGATGACGGAGGCCGTCAAGACCGCCATACGCCGAGAGGAAGAAGCCATACGCTCCCAGACGGCCGAAGCGCTGACGATGAAGGCGCAATAGAAGCAGACGCAGATCGAGTTCGAGATCGAGAAGGCCCGCCGGCGGCTGCTGTCGGAGCGAGAAGAACTGAGGAAGACGGCGTTGAACCCGAGACTATGGCAGTGACGGCGGTATGTACGGCATTTGGACGCACACTATGCTACAATCATGACAACAGGAGAATGATCATGCCCCAAGTGCTACGAGTCTCGCCGCGCAAGACGACGCGACTTGATCTCCGCATCCGCCCGGACGTCAAGCAGATAATTGAGCAGGCCGCCGATGTCCTTGGCGTCTCAACGACAGACTTCGCGAGCGCCACATTAGTCGCTGGAGCGCAGGCCGTGCTCGACCGCCATCAGCGCTTTGTGCTCAACAAC
>JANOOM010000422.1:0-2198 GCA_031421335.1 Armatimonadota bacterium | reverse complement strand
CAGCATCAAAGCCACTCAGAAGACGATCCTGACGATGACCACCACGGCGCCCGCCGCCCGCCCCATGGGCCTGGCGCGGCGGATGGCGGGTCGGTGGGACATGGTGGGCGTGCTGGCGCTGATGGGGTCGAGCGCGGCCTACGGAGTGTTCGCCCTGGCGCATCTGGGCCTGTAGGGCGGAGCGGGCCGGGCCGCTCACTTCGCCGCGAACGCCATGCGGTTCAGGCCGTACCCGCCGGTGTCCTCGACCAGCCGAAGGACCTGGCGGCCCGCTGGGAGGGTGACTGTCGCACTCACGGTGGCCCAAGACTGCCAGCCGCCCGTGCCCGCAATGGTGACCGGGCCGGTCAGGTCCCGGCCGCCCACGTCCTCCAGATGGAACCGGCCGCCCGCGCCGCCCGCCGCGACGCGGAAGTCCACGCGATAAGTCCCCGCCCCGGCCATGACCGTGTATCTCAGCCACTGCCCCGCCGCCGTCCTGCCGACGGAGTAGCCGCCCCCGGTGTCCGTGCAGGTCTCCAGGTCCACCCCGTCGTAAGGGCGGTAGGACGTCCCGCCGCTGTCCATGCCGTCCTTGCCGTGGAAGCCGGTCCCCTCCCCGCCCGCATCGTAATCTTCCAGCTTGATCGTCCCCGGTATGGGCCACGGCTTCCCGCCGCGCGGCGCTTCGAGGGCCTGCGTCGCGGTCCCTGCGTGCTCCTGCGACCGGGGCGACTGTCCCGCCGCGTTCTCGGCCGTGACCGTGTAAAAGTATTCGATGCCGCTGGCGACGCCCGTGTCTACGAAGGAAGTGGCGGCGATATCGGCCTTCCTCAGCGCGGCGGCTTTGTCGCCGCGTTTCGTGCTGCGGTAAACGGAGTACGAGGTGGCGCCGATGTCGCCCGACCAGGACAAGCGGATCTGCCGGCCCTCGGCGTGCCGTGCCCTCAGCCCCGAGGGCGCGCCGGGGACGGCGGGTGTCCCCTGGTAGACGCGGATGTAATCCACCAGCATCCGCTGCGGGAAGATCGTGGTGCTGTCCGGCTTGCCAGGCCAGTTGCCGCCTACGGCGGTGTTCAGGATGAGGAAAAAGGGGGCGTTGAACGGCCATGGGTTCTTGCCGTATCCCGCTGGCGTCTGCGTCTCGTACAGGGCGCCGTCCACATAGAACGACAGCAGATCTTTGGTCCAGAGCATCTGGAACAGGTGGAAGCCGTAGTGGAAGGCAGCGCCGTGCGGCAGGTCGTAGGGGGCGTTCTTGGTGAAGTTTGCGTGAGCGTGAGGGTCGTCAGGCGCGGCGCTGTGCAGGCTGCTGAGGTTGTGGCCCCCCCAGGACTCCTTGCCGATGTTCTCCATGATGTCCACTTCGCCGCAGGTCGGCCAGCTCACCTCGCCGATGTTCGCTCCCAGCATCCAGTAGGCGGGCCAGATCCCCTGGCCGTAGGGGAGCTGGATGCGGGCCTCGAAGAAGCCGTATTGGAACGTCTTCTTGCCCGCCGTGAGCATGCGGGCCGACTCGTAGCCGTGCGTGTTCGTCGAGAGGATCTGCAGCGCCTGGCCGTCGGTCGCGCTGGGCGCGGCGACGATGTGCGCGTGCGCGAGGTCACTGACGTAGGCTTCCAGTTCGCCGTTGCCCCAGCCCCCGGCTCCCTTTTCGTAGCCCCAGACGGTGGGGTCGGGTTTCGCGCCGACCCCTTGATGGAACTCATCACTCCAGACGAGCTGGTAGCCGGGCGGCGGGTCCGCCCGCAGGGGGCACAACGAGCCGAGGAGCCAGGCGGCGGAGGCGCAGGCGAACAGGGAAATGTATGGGACGCGGCGAGGATTAGTGAGGTGCATGATTGTCTTTCTTCTCCGCAGCCATGCTGATTTCCTTCCCTGGCTTTTGGACCGGGGGACGCGAAGGAAGGCGGAGGGGGGGCAACGGCCTTGAAAGGCCGGTCTACTAAGAGAGAAAAGGGCGGGGACAGAGCCGCCGCCCCGACGAGACCGAATCTTCAGCCGCGGAGCGGCTTTTCTCCGTCAAGCTCACACCCGCCCAAGCCACCAGACCTGCACCCGTCACCCGTGTGACAAAGTTCACAGGGCGCGCGTGACACCCGTTGCACTCGCTTCCCCTGGCGGCGTCTATAATAAGCGCAACAACGAAATGACGGGCGAGACACGGGGGACACGACCATGCAGCAGGCCATCTACAACACCACACACAACAGCATCAA
>JANOOM010000421.1:0-3706 GCA_031421335.1 Armatimonadota bacterium | reverse complement strand
CCTGGGATTTCTTCAGACCTAAGTAGGTTTTGTACGAGTAGCCCAGTCTTTGAGGGATGGGGCAGAATCCCAGGAAACATATGCGTGGGTACTTAAGTAGTGGGGCTGAAATAGGTTATATTTAGGAAGTTCCGCCTGTTGAGCAAGTTTCTCTCAAAAGTCGGGATTTTGCCCTCGTAGTAAATATAACCTAATTTCGTCCATGTGCTTAACAGGACAGCCTTGACAGTTTCACCTACTACTCATCATGTACAACCCCTCAACCACCTTCACGCCCGCCCTCCCGTTTCGGGAGGGTCGCCGCTTGCGGCGGGGTGGGTTCTACCGCTTCGGCGGCATTGTCGCCCCCATCATGTGCCATGTGGACGGGTACGGTGTGACGGGCTTGCCCATCGTGCATCTCGGCGGAGCGGGTTTCCCAATCATCGGAAGCGGACGCACAGACGGCCTTCCAGGCGGCTGACGAGCGCTTGGGCCTCGTCATAGGTCATCTCGGAAAGGTTGTAAACGCTCTTGCGGCAGCCGCCGCAGAGGTGGACCTGGTCGTCACCATCCATTTGGTCTCAGTCAGCGTGGCAGGGCGAGGCGATTTTAAGGGTGTGGAGCGGGATCATCTTGGGTTCCTTTGTGGCGCACGGGGGCAGCGTGATGCCTGACTAGACCCAGCGATGGCGGCACCCTTCAAGGCGTTTTCGCGGGTACAATCCCCCCATGCTCGCTAACTACGACGACCTCTCGCCCGCCTCGCTCGCGCCGCTCGGCTTCGACGACCCTGCCCAGGCTTGCCGCATCCTGCAAGGTATGGCGGGGCATGACATTCCCGATGCGGCCTTCGGGGCGTTCCTCAGCGTCGTGACGGGAGCTTTGGAAGGCAGCGCGGACCCGGACCGAGCCATCGCCAACCTGGGGCGCTGGGCCGGAGCGGTCGGCAGCCGGGCCTCGGCGTATGGCCTGCTGGCGTCGTACCCGGCGGCGGCGCGGATGCTGCTGGCGGTCTTCGCCGCCTCCCAGTTCTTCGCCGACCTGCTTATCCACACGCCCGAATATTTGGAGGTCCTGACCAACCCGGCGATCCGCGACCGGGGGAGGGACGAGGCGGCGCTGTGGGCGGACCTGTCCCGGCGCGTCGGGATCGCCAAGACGCCGAACGCGCGGCGGGACGCCCTGCGCCGGTTCAAGCCGCCGGAAGTGCTCCGCATCGGCGTCCGGGACCTGCTGGGCTATGCAGACATGCCCCAAACGGCACGGGCCATCAGCGACTTCGCCGACGCCTGCGTCCGCATGGCGCTCCAGATCTGCGGCGAGGAGCGCGGGCTGAACGCGCCGCCGTTCGCCGTCTTCGCGCTGGGCAAGGAGGGCGGACGGGAACTCAACTATGCCTCTGACATCGATCTGGTCTTCGTACATGGGGACGATATGCCGGTGGCCGAAGCCGTAAAACTGGGCGAGGCAGTGCGGGACGCCCTGGCGAAAGCGACGGACGCCGGCTTCGTCTTCCGGGTGGACCTGCGGCTGCGGCCCGAAGGCCGGTTCGGGCCGGTCTCACGGTCTCTGGAGTCCTGCCGCGCTTATTACGAGTCCTGGGCCGAGCCTTGGGAGCGGCAAGCTCTGATGAAGGCCCGGTTTGTCGCCGGGGACGGGGCCGTCGGCGCGGCGTTCGGCGCGGTGGCCGAGGCGTTCGTCTACCGAGCGCGCGTTGAAGAAAGCTTCGTCGAGAGCATCCGGGGCAACAAGCGGCGGCTGGAGCAGAAGGTGGCACGGGCGGGCGAGGCCGATATCAACGTCAAGGAAGGCGCCGGCGGCATCCGCGACATCGAGTTCACCGTTCAGCTCATGCAGCTCGTGGCGGGCGGCGCGAACCCGGCCCTGCGCGGCGGCAACACGCTGGAAGCTCTGCAAGCACTGGCGGAGGCGGGGCTGCTGACGGCTGAGGAGCGCGAAACGCTGGCCGAGTCTTACGTCTTCCTGCGGACCGTCGAACACCGGCTTCAGCTCCGAGACGAGCTGCCTGTGCGGAACATCCCTGTCGAACCAGGCGAAATGCGCCGCTTCGGGCGGCGCCTGGGCTACCCCGACGGCTCGCGCTTTTTGGCCGACTATCGGCGGCACACGGACCGTGTCCACGCGCTCTTCGAGCGGCTATTCTACGGCGGTGTGGCCGACGAGGTCCTGCCACCCGAAGAACCGCTGGCCGAATGGGCATTGGCCCCAGACGACGCGGTCGCACAGGCCGCCCTGGGGGCTGCGCTGGCGGCGCGCGGATTTCGGGACGTGCCGGCGAGCCTGGACAGCCTACGCCGAAGTATCATCGGCTCGCAGTACGGCGACATCATGCCGGACGCACGGGCGCTCTTCGCCGCACTCGTCCCCGCGCTGCTGGACGCGGCGGGGCGGACAGCCGACCCCGACGCCGCCCTGCGCGGACTGGACGCACTGGCCGTCGCCGTCCCCTCCCATGCGGCTTTGTATCAGATGCTCGCGGAAAGCCGCTCCCTGCTGCCGCGCTTGTGCCTGCTAGCGACTGAAAGCCCTTATCTGTGGCAGGTTCTGCTTTCGCATCTTGAACTGCTCGACCTCTTGGCCGACGAGGAGGCGATGGACTCGCCGCCGACGTTCCGGGCCGTGACGACGGTCGCCGACTTGGCGGCTCAGTCGCGGCGAGCGCGGCTGAGGACCGGGGCGCGCGACCTGTGGGGACTGGCAGACACGGCGCAGGTGATGGCCGAGGTGACGGCAGGCGCGGAAGCGGCGTTGGCCGGCGCCCTGGAGATCGCCCGGCGCGAACTCGCGCTCACCGGCCGCTTCGCCGTCATCGGCTTGGGCAAGCTGGGCGGCGGCGAGATGGGCTGCGGGTCCGACCTCGACGTGCTGTACGTCGCCGACGCGGGCGAACTGGCCCAAGCGGCGCGGCTGGCCGAGCGCACGCAGCGGATTCTCAGAGACGACATGGCCCGCTTCGGTTTCCGCTACGAGATGGATGCCCGCCTGCGCCCCGAAGGCCGCAAAGGGCAGCTCGTCCTCGACCTGGCCTCTTATGAGCGCTACTATGCCGGGGCGGCGGCCACCTGGGAGCGGCAAGCGCTGCTCAAAGCGCGGCCCGTGGGCGGCGACGCGGCACTGGGCCGCGAGTTCGCCGGATTGGCCGAGGCGGTCGTCTACGGCGCGCCTCTAGCGGACTCGCAGGCCGAGGAGATCCGGGCGATGAAGCGGCGCGTCGAGACGGAGCGCCTCAAAGCCGTAAGCGACCTCAAGCTGGGTGCCGGCGGCATGACCGACATCGAGTGGACGACGCAGCTCTTACAGCTCCAGCACGGCGCGCGCTGCCCGCGCCTGCGGACGCCGAACACGCTGGACGCCCTGCGCCGCCTGCGCGACGATGCGCTCGTCACGCAGGCAGACTGGGAGACGCTGTCGGAGACCTATGTTCGCTTGACCGGCCTGCGGAACCGCCTGTACCTGCGGGCGGGCGTGCCTGTTAACGCCCCGCCCGCCCTGCCCGACGACCTACGGGCACTGATGGCGGCGGCGCGGGAGGTCTGCGGGCGATTGTTCTACGGGGAGTGAGGAGGGGCGGTACTCTGTTTTCCCCAACACAAACGACACGGAGGCCGCGCCGCGACATGAGGCTTCAAGCGACCCCCACAAGTAGGCAACCTCAAATAGGTCTTCTGCCCTCAGCACATAGGTGTCGGGCGCCGTCGAAACG
>JANOOM010000420.1:0-3823 GCA_031421335.1 Armatimonadota bacterium | reverse complement strand
GTTCCTCTCAGGCTCCCCCAGAATTGGGGGCGGGGGGGCCTCACACCACCACGTTGACCAGCTTGCCGGGGACGACGATGATCTTCTTTGGCTCATTGCCGTTCAGCGCTTCCGCCACCTTGGGACTGGCGAGGGCCAGTGACCGCAATGTGTCCTGATCGGCGTCGGCGGGGGCGGTCATCTTGTCGCGCACTTTGCCGTTGACCTGGACGACCAGGGTGATCTCGTCCTTCTTGGCGACCTCAGGGTCTGCCGACGGCCAGGAATGGCGGTAGAGGAAGCCGGTCTGGCCCAGCCCCTCCGTCCACAACTCGTCGGCCAGGTGCGGGGCGAAGGGGGCGAGAGCGAGCACCAGATATTCGACGGCTTCGTCCAGGGCGGCGGAGCGCGCGCCGGGCGGCAGTGCGTTGGCGACGTCGTAGGCCAGGTTGACCCACTCCATCAGGCCCGCGACGGCCGTGTTGAAGCGGAAGGCTTCCAGGTCGTCGGCGACGCGGAACAAGGTCTGATGCGTCTTGCGGCGCAGGTCCCGGTCTTTCCCAGACGCTTCGGCGGCGGTCATGCGCCAGTCGGGAGTCCAGCCCTCGCCCCATTGCGCGACCAGGCGGTAGACGCGGGCGAGGAACTTGGACGAGCCGCGTATGCCCTCTTCACTCCACTGCACGGTCTCTTCGAAGGGCGCGACGAACATCTCATAAACGCGCAGGCTGTCCGCGCCGAAGCGCTCGGCGGCCTCGTCGGGCGTGACCACGTTGCCGGCAGACTTGGACATCTTGGCCCAGCGGTAAGTGATCTCGGACGGGTCGAACCGTGCCAAATCCTCGGGCTTGACGGCTTTCCAGTCCTCGATCTTCTCGTCGCTTTCTTCCTCGCTGTCCTCACCCGCAGACGGCTTACGGCCGGGCGTGTGGGCCAGCATCATGCCCTGGTTCCGCAGGCGCGTGAACGGCTCGTCGAAGCCGACCATGCCGGCATCGAACAGCACTTTGTTCCAGAATCGGGCGTAGAGCAGGTGCATGACGGCGTGCTCGGCCCCGCCGACATACATGTCTACGGGCAGCCAGTAGTCCACCGCCTCGCGCGAGAACGGGAGGGCGTCATCATGCGGGTCGGCGAAGCGCAGGAAGTACCACGAGGAGCAGGCGAAGCCCGCCATCGTGTCCGTCTCGCGCCGGGCCGGGCCGCCGCAGATCGGGCAGGTCGTTTCGACAAATTCCGCGATGCTCGCCAGCGGCCCTTCACCCGTCCCGGTCGGCTCGTAGTGCTCGACGGGCGGCAGGACGACCGGCAACTGATCGTCGGGGACGGGCACTTCGCCGTGCGTCGGGCAGTGGATGATCGGGATGGGGACGCCCCAGTAGCGCTGCCGCGAGAGCAGCCAGTCGCGGAACCGGTAGGTCACGACTGCTTTGCCCAGGCCCTCCACTTCCAGCCAGGCGGCGACTTTCTGAACCGTTTCTTTGCTGTAGGCCAGGCCGTCGAACGGGCCGGAATTGACCAGAACGCCTTTGTCGGTCGTCGCCGCCGTCATCGCCTCGGCAGTGATCTCCTGCTCCGGCTTCTGGTAGACCGGCACGATGGGCAGGCCGAACTTGCGGGCAAAATCGAAGTCGCGCTGGTCGTGGGCGGGGACGGCCATGATGGCGCCCGTCCCGTAGCCCATCAAGACATAGTCGGCGATCCACACGGGGACCGGCAGCCCGTTGACGGGATTGGTGGCATAGGCGCCGGTCCAGACGCCGGTCTTCTCGCGTCCTTCGGCCTGCCGGTCCATCTCGGTCTCGCGCCCCGCCCGCGCTGCATAGGCCGCCACGGCGTCCTTCTGCTCCGGCGTCGTCAGGGCGGCGACAAGCGGATGCTCGGGGGCGATGACCATGAAGGTCGCCCCCCAGAGGGTGTCCGGGCGCGTGGTGAAGACGGTGATGGCAGAACCCCTCCCGGCTCGTTCCTCACCACCCTCCCCGAAGCGGAGAGGGGAAGAGGTTGAGGCGGAGGCTGTGCCTGAGACTCCTCCCCCTCCCGGAGTGGGAGGGGCAGCGACTTGTCGCGGGGTGGGTTCCTGTATCTGGAAATGCACCTCGGCCCCCTCGCTGCGCCCGATCCATTTGCGCTGCTGCTGCTTGATGCCCTCGGACCAGTCCAGCGCGTCCAGGCCGTTCAGCAGGCGGTCGGCGTAGGCGGTGATCTTCAGGTACCACTGCGGGATATTTTTCTTTTCGACCAGCGCACCGGAGCGCCAGCCGCGCCCGTTGACAACTTCCTCGTTCGCCAGGACGGTCTTGTCCACTGGGTCCCAGTTGACGGGCGCGTTCTGCCGGTAGGCCAATCCGCGCTTGTGGAGGAGCAGAAAGATCCACTGCGTCCATTTATAATAGGCCGGGTCGCTGGAATTGATCTCCCGGTCCCAGTCGTAGCCCATGCCGATGAGGTTCATCTGACGCTTGTAGGTGGCCGCGAACTCGGCCACCATCGGGCCGGGGTTCCTCTGGCGTTTGATAGCCTCGTTCTCGGCGGGCTGGCCGAAGGCGTCCCAGCCCATCGGGTGCAGGACGTTGAAGCCCTGCATCGCCTTCAGCCGCAGGAACGCATCCGTAGGCGCGTAGTTTTTGAAGTGCCCGACCGACAAGCCCTGGCCGGAGGGGTAGGGGAAGAACTCCAGCCCATAATACTTGGGCCGGGTGGCGTCCATCTCGGCGTGGTAGAGGTCGGCCTCGGCCCAGCGCTTCTGCCACTTCGCCTCGATCTCGCGGAAGTTATATTTCTCGTCCAACGCCATTGTGTGTCTGTGCTCGGTTCCTGAATTGTTGGCGTTAGTATACTAGTGGGAGAGGGGGATAGTCAAGTGAGGCGGCGCCGGGTATGGTGACGGAGAGGGAAGCGAGCATGATAGATCAAAAGGCGCGGCGCGAATACGCGGAATTGGTGCGTCAGTTCACCAGTGGCAGGATGACGAATGACGAATACGAGGAGCGGTTCAGCGCCATCGAATGTGACGCGAATGACGCGGCCGTATACCCCAGGTGCGGCCCAGGCGCCACCATCAAAGGCTGCCCGCTGCGAAGGATTTCCCCCGTCCGGTGGCGAACTCTTCGGCATCAATCGCCGAGGGGGCTTTCTTATGTCCATTTCTACACTGCCGGCAGTCTCGGAAGAGGCGGGCGGGGACGACCGCGCCGACCTTTGGGAGCGGCTGCGGCTGCACTACACGCACCCGAATACGCCAGCCGTCAATGCCAATGAAGTCTACCAGAAAGGGTTAAGCCCGCTGGACAAGCTGGCGGCAGCCATCACCGACAAGGTCGGCTCGATGGGGTTCTTTCTGATTATCCTGACCTGGACCATTTTGTGGACGGGCTACAACATTCTCGCGTCGGAGGTGCCGGGCCTGCACTGGAAGTCGTTCGACCCGTTCCCGGCGTTTGTGGCGTATTTGCTGATCAGCAACGTCATCCAGATCCTGCTGATGCCTCTCATCATGGTGGGGCAGAACGTCCAGAGCCGGCATTCGGAGATCCGGGCGCAGCTCGATTTCGAGATCAACCAGAAGGCTGAGAAAGAGATCGTGGTCATCTTGGAGCACCTAGAGCACAATACGGACTTGGTGATCCAGCTCATGCGGCATCTTCAGTGCCGCGTGTCCGATGAGGAGCTGCGGGCTATCGCGTCAGAGCACGAGGCAGCGGGACAACTGGGGCAAGCGACGGTGGAGGTGGAGGCCACGAAAGCTTAAAAGCTGTGGAAGATGCGGGCGGTTGAAACCGCGCCAACAAGTTCACAAAACCTGCCTTCGCAGGTTAAGACTTTCAGACCGGAGTCTGAGTCC
>JANOOM010000419.1:0-3280 GCA_031421335.1 Armatimonadota bacterium | reverse complement strand
TCGCGGTGACCTGGACAGGGCTGCCGGGCTTCTCGCTGCCGGTTGCGATGTCGAAGGCGCGCAGGAAGGTCTGACCGGTGTCGTCGGTGTCGGTCTTGGTCAGGACGTACATCGTCCCGGTCGCGGGGTCAATGACGGGCGTTGCGGTGGTGTAGGTGGCCGAGTTCGGCAGGAGGGTGTGCCACAAGGGGGCGCCGGTGTCGGCATCAAGGGCGTTCAGGCCGCACGGCGAGTGGTCGGTGTTGTTCGACGTATACACATACAGCACGTTGCGCGTCGCCCCGCCGACCTTGACGCCGGGGACGTAAAGCGGCTGGCCGTTGACGCTCGCGTCCAGTCCAGCGAGTGTGAAAAGCTTGCCGAAGCTGCCGCCGCCGACACTGGCAGGGGTGAGAGCGGCTTCGGCGGTGTTCGCGCCCGTCCGGGCGTTGTCATTGTTCTGCGTCAGGACCGCCGTCTGGGCGGCGGCGGGGTGGGGGGAGTGCCACAGGGCCAGGGCAAGGCCGAGGGCGGCGCAGGACAGCCCGCGCCGTGAGGAGGAGGAACAAGAAAGCATGGACATGTTCTCCGGTCTTGTAGAGTGCGGCAGTGGCCGGCCCGATCGCACGGCGCCGTTGCCACGATGGTTGTTCTTCTTCCGCAGGCGGATTTCCTGCCGCCGTGTTCGCTTTCGGCGGGCAGCCGACATAATGAAGTGGAAGCGGGCAAAGGGAACGAGAACATGAGCGAAGACGAGCGGCTATTACGACAATATCGGGAGCAGGGGTCTCAAGCGGCGTTCGCGCGTCTTGCCGCGCGGCACCTCGGCTTCGTCTACGCCACCTGCCTGCGCGAGACCGGCGACGCCGCCCAAGCCGAAGACGCCGCCCAGGCCGTGTTCCTGCTGCTGGCCCGCCGCCCGCCCGCCCTGCGCCCCGAGCAGTCGCTGTCTGTCTGGCTGTTCCAAACCGCTCGCTTCGCTGCGAAAAACGCCCGCCGCCGCGAAGCCCGCCGCAAAGTCTGGGAGGAACGCGCCATGAAACAGACGCCCCCGCCGGGTCAAGAGAAGAGCGCCCGCTGGGACCGCCTCGGCCCCGCCGTCAACGACGCCCTCACCGCGCTCGTGCCATCTTGCTTAGGATTGGGCGAACCATTGGTAGTAGCTCGCCTAGCCTGCTCTGCTTCTAACGTTTGTCATCCCCAAGCCGCCGCCCATGCTCCTCTGTCCCCTGGACAGGTCTGCCGCCGCGAGTGAATTTATTCACTCGTCCGGGTCTACCTCGTCCCGAGGCCGCCCTGTGTAACTCTTCTACCACCGAGTTGCACCCCGCCCACAGCGGATCAAAAAAGAAGGCAAAAATCTTTTCAAGAACTTTCTCCCGCTACTGAAACCGCCCTTGCGAACCCCCGCATTATGTGCTAGAATACCCCCTGTCACCGATTGGGACGGATCGTTGGAGTGAACTGGAGAGCGCGACGCATGGCCGAAGAAGAAGCAGGGTTTACGTTCGTGGATAAGCGCCGGAGCCAGCCCGAGGCGCCGGCCCCCCCCGCACCGGAGCCGCTCGCGGCACAGGCGACCGCCGATCTTGCCGACCTAAAAGACGCCGACCTGGACGAACAACTGGCGGAGGGCGTCGCGCCCACCACCTACGATTTGATCGGCTACTGCATCAACTTGTTATCGTCCCAAGCCTGGCAGAAGCTGGGACTGCTCGCCGACCCGCAGACGGGTGAGGCCGCGCCGGACCTTGAAGACGCCAAAGTCGCGATTGATGCCGTCGGGGACCTGGCCGCGCGGCTCGAAACCGCCCCCGAAGCGATCATCTCCGCCGACATGCGCCGCGATCTGCGGACCCTTCTGAATGACCTGCGGCTGAACTACGTTTCTCAGCGTGGCCCGGCGGTTTAGCCCCGGAACCGCAAAAAAAGCGCCTTATCATACAATACCAAGCAACAAGAACCATTATGTACTATCAAGAGGCATTTCGGCCATGATCCGAAGCAATCTTCCCCTCCCTTTTATGTATCGCCTCCGGCTCAGGGCCGGAGCGGCGGCCAGCCGCGCAACTGCTTCGCTCGTGGGCTACCGTGAGGCCCGGCCACATGCCGCCGCGGGCCGGCCCGCCGGCGCCCGGTCGGCGGCCATTCGGCGTGCGGCAAGCGGCGACGCCGCCCAGGTCTGGCTGACCTTCATTGACCAGTACGAGGTCTTCACCGAGGTCCTGTGCGCGGCGGCGAAAAACGGCTGCGACGGCCGCAAGGAGTCGGAGTACGCCCAGATGCGCCGCTGGTTCGTCACCAACTACTACCGCACGGCTGCCCGCGTCCGCCCCTACCTCGAAGCCGAGTTCGGCGGTGCCGACCTCCTGCCGAGCGTCGTGGACTACGCCGGCCAGAAGCGCTCCCTGGACGCCCTGGAAGCTCTCTTCCTGCCGCCGACGTTGCGCGAGGTCTTGAAGCACGACACCGGCGACCTCATCCCACGCGTCGCCCGCATCAGCGAGGCCATCTACCGGTGCCACGCCGAATGGGAAGACAGCCAGGCGGCCTAGAGGATAAAGACACGGGGCTGAACCCCCGTGCTCTGGAAAAGCAACTCCCCGCCTGCGCGGGCAGAAAAGGGATTTGGTAGGGGCGCGATTTATCGCGCCCTCTCGCTCCGTCCTCGCTCCGTCCTCGCTCCGTCCTCGTTCTTCGCCCGCGTAGGCGGGGGCTTGCACTTTCACAGCATGGGGGTTCAGCCCCATGTGTCCGGCCTCCCGAAACACAGAAAGCGCCCCCGCCGTTTCCGGCGGGGGCGCTTTCTGCGTCGCGGTTACTTCACCTGGGCACGGATCGCGAGGAGGGCGGCCTCGTCGTCATCATACAGCTGGAAGATCTTGACCAGCCGCGTGATCTCGAAGGCGCGGCGCACGAATGGCGTCGTCGAGACGAGGCAGATGCCCCCTTCGTGTTCGCGGACCCGCCGGACGGCGTCCACCAGCACGCCCAACGCAGCGCTGTCCAGGTAGGGGACCTCGGCCAGATTGATCACGATCTGGTTGTGGTCCTTCTCGATCAGGTCGCGCAGAGTGTCGCGCAGGTCCGAGCAGGTGTGTAAGTCTATTTCGCCTTTCAGATTCACGATGGGGATCTGATCGGGCGTTATCTGTGTGTCTATTTCCAGGTTCAAAGCAGCCTCCCCGGCGGTAGTCTCCCGCATGTCTTGCGTCAATGGCATGAGCATATCCTACCCGGTTTTTCGCGCGGACAAAACGGGCGCCCGCCTGCCAGCCGCGATTCCCGAAAAATTACTGGC
>JANOOM010000418.1:0-4487 GCA_031421335.1 Armatimonadota bacterium | reverse complement strand
TTACGCAAGCCTGACACGCTGCCCGAACGAGTGGTTGAAAACCACTCGCTAGGAACGGTGTCCTTCGGACAGAGAACTCAGTCCCAGGAGAGGACCCCCTGGGGACAAGGACATCCGGCCTCGGTATTATCGTCCGGCCTCTGTCTTCCCGTCCGGCCTCGGTATTATCGTCCGGCCTCTGTCTCCCCGTCCGCAGGACGCTTCTCCTAGCGAGTGGTTTTCAACCACTCGTCTCTCGTCTCGTCTCTCGTCTCGTCTCTCGTCTCGTCTCTCGTCTCGTCTCTCGTCTCGTCTCTCGTCTCGGCTCTCGCAATGCCTGCGTAACATCAGTAAATAAGTGCAAGACCTTGAAAGCCCCGCGATTTATCGCTGGGGAGTCGTCACTTGGCACGAAATGTGCTATATGATGAGTTATTGGGCGTCCTCAGAGGAAGCTTACATAATGAAAGTGATTAACCCAGGTCCCATGTAGAATGCCGCGTGTCACCGGATGTCGCTTCCCGCGTCCTGCCCCACGTCCTGCTTCGTCATTGTTCTGTCCAGAGATTGATATGCCGATTCTTACCACAGCCTTTTTTTTGTCATGGGTACTCATTTCGTACACATACTTTGTGTTCCCGGTGCTGATGGCACTGCTTGCCACTCTCTCTCGCCGCGCCGACGAGGTACCGGAAGAGGGAGACGAGGAGGAGCTACCCACAGTCGCCGTTGTTGTCGCCGCCTACAACGAAGAGCGTTTCATCGAAGCCAAAATCCGTAACACCTGGCAGATTGACTACCCGCCGGACCGCCTGACATTGCTTATCGGCAGTGATGGGTCGTCCGATGGGACGCCACGGCTGTTAAGAGCGGCGCAACATCCGCGCCTGCAAGCAAAAACGTTTGAGGATCGGCGCGGCAAGGTCTCTGTGATCAATGATCTAATGTCGGAAGTGGACGCCGACCTAGTGATTCTCTCCGATGCCAACACTATGCTGGCGCCGGATGCGGTGCGGAAACTCGCGCGCCATTTCCGGGACCCGAAGGTCGGCTGCGTGAACGGCGCGCTGTCCCTGGAGCACAACGGCGGGGTTTCCGGGGAGGGCCTGTACTGGAAGTACGAGCTGTGGCTCAAGACGAACGAGAGCCGGCTCGGGTTCGTGATTGGGTGCTACGGAGGGATACTCGCCATCCGGAGTGAGTTATACCAGCCGCTGCCGGCCTCCACCATTGTGGAAGACTTTGTGCTCACCCTGCGAATTATGGAGCAGGACCGGATCGTGCGCTTCGACCCGGAAGCCCACGCCACCGAGCCAGCCAGCGCGTCCTCTCGCGCGGAGTGGGATCGGAAGGTGCGGATCGGCGCAGGCGACTACCAAGCGCTGGCGATGACCAGACGGATGCTGCATCCTCGTTACGGGATGCGCGCGTTCGCCTACCTGAGCCATAAAGTGCTGCGTTGGTGCGTGCCTTTCTTTCTGCTCTTCGCCCTGATCTGCAACGTAGGGCTGGTCATACAGAAAGGCTTCTCGCCTGCCGATACTTTCACATGGCTCCTTGCCATGCAGTTTGGCGGCATCTTGTTATCCGCCCTCGTTTATTGCCTTCCGGCAGGATATGGTGCGCCCGTTTGGCTTCGTCCTATCAGTTTCTTTTATTTAATGAACTACGGTCTATTATGTGGGTTTGTTCGATGGGTTCGGGGCCGTCAGCCGGTGACCTGGAAGCAGGCGGCCCGACAGGCCTCCGGGGAGGCCCCATGAACACGACTGCCCCGGTGGCGCGAAAGCCGCCCGAAGCGGCAGCGTGTCAGGTGAAGCCCCTGACCCTGCGTGGGAACTTCGCCTGGACCGCCTGCGGCAATGTTGTCTACTCCCTTTGCAGCTGGCTGATGCTGACAGCCATTGCGAAGCTAGGAAACATGACCATGGTGGGGCAGTTCGCCCTCGGCCTGGCCGTGATCCAGCCGATCATTGCGTTCTCGCAGCTCAATCTTGGGCAGGTGCAGACGACGGACGCGAGGCGCGAATACCGGTTCGGCGATTACCTCGGCTTGCGGCTCGTGACGACGGCCATCGCCCTTGTGATCCTGTCCCTGATAACGCTCCACGGCGGTTATGGACGAGTCACCGGGGCAGTCATCCTCCTGGCGGCAATCGGCCTCGCCTTCGATTCGATCGGCGACGTGACCTTCGGGCTGCTGCGGCAGCATGAGCGGATGGACCGCATCGCAATCTCGATGGCGGTCGAGGGGGTGTTGTCCCTGGCCCTGCTGACGGCGGGGCTGGTCTTCCTCCACAGCATCGTTTGGGCTATGGCCGGGTCCGCCCTGGCGTCGGCACTGGTGGTGCTCGCCTACGACATCCCCAACGCCGCATGGGTGCTTCGGCTGTCGGGCAGTGACTCCCACGGACTCTTTACGATCCTGGGCCGGTTCTCAATACCAAGGCCGTACTGGGACCGCCGGATTTTGGCGCGGCTGGCGTGGCTCGCCCTTCCGCTCGGGGGAATCATGCTGCTGATCACGCTCAACAACAACATTTCCCGTTATTTCGTCGAGCACTCCCTGGGGGTGCGTGAACTCGGCATTTTTTCCGCCCTCATCTCCTTCGTGGCGGCTGGCCGGATCGTGACCTTGGCACTGGGGCAATCCGCCACCCCCCGCCTCGCCCGCTGCTACGCCGAAGGGGACCGGCAAGGCTTTGTCCGCCTGATCCTGCGGCTCCTGCTGGTCGGCGTCGCCGTTGGGCTAGCCGCACCGACCGTCGCTTGGGCGGCGGGCCGCCAGATCCTGACCTTCTTTTACACGCCTGAGTATGCGCGCCATCTTGACGTGTTCATCATTTTCCTAGTCGCCGGTGGCCTCGGCTATGTGTGCAGTTTTCTCGGCTATGGGATTACCGCCGCCCGGTATTTCAAGATTCAGACGGTGACCCTCGCCGCCGTGACCGCTGTCACCATAGCGACCTGTGCCTGGCTGGTCCCCGCCTACGGCCTGCGCGGCGCGGCTTGGTCTGCTCTGCTGGTGTCCGGGGCACAGATCGCAATCAACGTGCTGATCCTGCGTCATGTGCTGAACGCGTTGCCCGAGCCGAACCGCGTGGAACACGCAGCCCCGCAGGGAGGCGCAACTCTGTGAACGTTCTTGTGATCTCGTCAGACGAATACCTGACGCTCCGACTGTTGAAGTGCCTGGCGACACTAAACGCTGTCATACACGTGATTGGCGTCGGTGCGGCCGTTCGGGCCTCGCGGTACTGCCGGCGCTACACCGCCTATGATCTTTCCGCGCTGCGCCACTCCTCAGCGCAGGTGTGCGACGATATAGACCGGTACTGCCGCCTGCACGCGATCGACATCGTCCTGCCATCTGGCATGGAGAGTGTGTTTCTCCTGGCGGCCTTGAAAGACAGCTTCAAATCCACCCGCGTCCTGCCCCTGGCGGCTGTCGAACATCTTAGGGTTCTTAACAACAAATGGGACTTTGCGCGGCTTTTGAAGCAGCATGGGCTTCCCGAACCCCAGTCACACCTCCTTGAGCGGATAGAAGATGCGGATGCGCTGGACATAGGCTTCCCCGTCATCCTGAAACCGCTGGAACTGGATGCCAGCCGGGGCGTCGTGCGATGCGACACGCCTGCCGCAGTTCAGGCGCATCTGAAGCGGCCCGGCGTCACCCTGCCTTTGCTCGTTCAGGAGTACGTTCCCGGCACGGACGTCGGATTGGGCCTCCTGGCTCATCAAGGGACGGTGGTCGCCTGGTCAATACAGAAGCAACTCCCCGATGGCAGCGGCGTCGAGTTTGTTAAGCACGAACGCATTCTGGAGATTGGTCGGCGTATCTTATCTGTCTGCCGGTATGACGGCATCGCGCATTTCGATATGCGGATTGATGCGCGGGACGGTTCCGTCCAAGTTTTGGAATGTAACCCGCGCTTCTGGGCTTCGCTTCCCTTCTGTATGTTAGCCGGAGTTAATTTCGCGGACCTTGCTATACGCCTCGCCCTGGATGAGCCGCTGCCGGAATCGGCCTACCAGACGTTGAGCGTCACGTTTCCTACAAAGGCGCTGTCGGGGGTGCTGAGCGGCGGTATACTTGAGTGGGGGCTGTCGAAGCCAAGCCGGCAGGCACTCGGCTTCACGCTTTCTGATCCTCTGCCTCAAGTCTGTCTCGGGGCTGGGCGACTCCGTCGCAAGATGGAGACCTTGTTTATCAGGAAGCCAGCAGCGGTGGCCGGCCAGGCAAGAGGGCGCTAAGGGATGATAATGATCGGGCAAAAAAAGCAAAGCGAAGATGGAGGCGTATCTTTTTCGCCGTCAGTCTCGGACCGCACTGCCGTCGCCTCGGTCCGAATCGAATGGCACGGGGAATGGTCAGCGGCCGTGAGCGATGCGTTCGCGGCCATGCCTTACGACCACCTGATGGACCCGATGCTTGTGCGGCGACTATGGGAGGATGGGCTTGGCCGGGACCGGCAGAAGATCGCCGTCGTCCGTGCCCTTGACGG
>JANOOM010000417.1:0-12765 GCA_031421335.1 Armatimonadota bacterium | reverse complement strand
GCATTGACTACATCGAGGGCGGCTGGCCGGGCAGCAATCCCAAAGACATCGAGTTCTTCGACCGCATGAAGGGCATCAAGCTGACCCACGCCAAGCTGGCAGCCTTCGGCAGCACGCGCCGGCCGAACCGGCGGGCCGAGGACGACCCGATGTTGCAGCAACTACTTGATGCCCAAACGCCCGTCGTGACCTTCGTCGGCAAGTCCTGGGATTTTCATGTCACCGAGGCCCTGCGGCTGCCGCTGGAAGAAAACGTCGCCATGATCGCCGACACGGTGCGGTTCTTCAAGGCGCACGGGCGGGAAGTGATCTTCGACGCCGAACACTTTTTTGACGGCTGGAAGCGGAACCCCGAGTACGCCGCGTTGTGCCTCGGCGCGGCCCTGGAAGCCAATGTGGACTGTATCGCCCTGTGTGACACGAATGGTGGGACGCTGCCGGACGCCATCGCCTATATCGTGGAGGAAGTCGTCGGGCAGTTCCCTGGGGGCCGCTTCGCCATCCACACGCACAACGACGCCGAGTGCGGGGTCGCCAACAGCCTGATTGCTGTTCAGGCCGGGTGCGTTCAGGTGCAGGGGACGATCAACGGGCTGGGGGAGCGGACCGGCAACGCCAACCTGACCAGCATCATGCCCGCCCTAGCGCTGAAACTGGGCTATGAACTCGCCTGCGCGCCGCACATGGGGGAACTGTCTGAGTTCGCCAACTACATAGACGAGATCGCCAACGTCCCGCCCCTGACGTCCGCGCCCTATGTCGGGCGGTCGGCCTTCGCCCACAAGGCAGGCCTGCATGTGGACGCCATGCGGAAGAACCCTGAGACCTACATCCACCTCGACCCGGCCCTGGTCGGCAACGAGAACCGCATCCTGGTCTCTGAGCATTCTGGCTCGTCTACCATCTTAGAAAAGCTCCAGAAGAGCGGCCTGGACCTCCAAAAAGGCAGCCCCGAGATCAAAGAGATCTTGACGCAGGTGACGGCATTAGAGCATCAGGGTTACTCGTTTGAAGGCGCGGAAGCCTCGTTCGACCTGCTGGTCAAGAAAGCCACCGGCAGCTACCGGCGTTTATTCGAGCTGGTCGGCTACCGGGTCATCGTCGAGAAGCACGCCGACGACCGCGAGGCCATCACCGAGGCGACCTTGAAGCTGCGCGTCGGCGGCGTGGAGATGCTGACGGTGGCGGAGGGCGATGGTCCCGTCAACGCCCTGGACAGTGCCATGCGGCTGGCCCTGACCGGACACTACCCCGAGCTTGCATCAATCCGGCTGACCGACTTCAAGGTGCGCGTCGTCAACGTCAAGGAGGGCACGGCGGCCCGTGTGCGTGCCGTCGTGGACTACGCCGACGCGGGCGAGACGTGGAGCACGGTGGGCGTCTCCACCAACATCATTGACGCCTCCTGGCACGCCGTCGTGGACAGCATCGAGTACGGGCTGCTGCGGGCGCGATGAGCGTAGAGGGTTCGAACGCAGACAGGCCGCGCGGATTTTGCTCCGCGCGGCCTGTTGACGTGTCAGCGGCTTAAGGCCGCGCGATGCCGACATCAATCACCTGGCCGCCCGTTGTCTGGCGGCAGTGAACGGCGATCAGGTTCGGGCCTGGATGGAGGGTAGCCCGCGCGGCGCCTGACATCGGCAGCTTGACATAGTCGCCGTTGTAGCCCGCCTCGCTCGCGGCGAGGACGCCGTTGAGGGTGACCTCGACGTCCTCATCGTGCCACGCCAGGACGACGAGCTTGGCGGGGATGTCGGCGGGCAGCGTGACGGTGCGCCGCAGCCAGATGTCGCCTGGCGTGTCGGTCCAGGCGGTGCGAACATTGTCAACGCCGTGCCCGAAGGGAGCCGGGCCGGTCTTCCAGGCCGAGTCGTCGAAGCCCGTCTGCGTCCAATCGTCGGCGGGTTTGGCGGTGACGTAGGACCAGGTGTGTGGTTCTTCCGCCGAAGTCGCCACCAGGTCGGTGTTGGGATGCGGGTCGGGTGGCAGGGGCAGGAACCTGCCCCAATTGGCGGCAGCGATGATGGCCGGGTCAAGCTTGATGACGGCGCGATCATAGGTCAGCATGCCGTTCAGCTCCTGCTCCACGTCGGTGAGCTGCGTGTAGACGACCGCGCTCGTCCCCCGGCTTTCCTCGATGCCGTAGGCGTTCTTCAGAAGCTCCTGGTAGCGCTTGGTCGTCTTCCACGCGCTGCTCAAGGTCGCCCCATAGCCCATGACGCGGCCCTGGAACAGCGTGTGGCCGTCAACCTCCTGCGTCACGCCGCCGAACTCGCCGTTGACGGCGGCGCGAGCCGCTTCCGGCATCTCCGACCAGGGGCCGGGGTAGGCGTGCGTGTCGCGCAGATCGCCGACGCCCTTGTCCGTCCACCCGCTGGCGTTGTTGACCAGGCGGGTTGGGTCGAGCTGCTTGGTGAGGGCGACGATCCGCTCTGTGTCGTGCTGCCCCCAGCCCTCATTGAACGTGGTCCAGACGATGATGGACGGGTGATTATAGAACTGCGCGATCTCGCTCTGCCACTCGGCCAGCCACTGCGCCTTGGCAGCGTCGTTCAGGTCGCCGAACGCTTGCGGCATGTCCTGCCAGACTAATATCCCGAGTTTGTCCGTCCAGTAGTACCAGCGGTCCGGCTCCACTTTGGCGTGTTTGCGGAGCAGGTTCAGGCCCAGGTTCTTCGCCACCTGGATGTCATAGCGCAGGGCGTCGTCGGTCGGGGCGGTATAGATGCCATCGGGCCAGTAGCCCTGGTCGAGCGCCCCCACCTGGAACACGAACTTGTTGTTGAGCAGGATGCGCGTCCGCCCCTGCGTGTCAGGGCCGAGTGAGACCTTCCGCATGGCGAAGTAGCTGTCCACGTTGTCACCGCGCCTGCCGCCGAGAGAGACGCGCAGGCCGTACAAGTGCGGGGCATCCGGCGACCAGAGGCGCGGGATGGGGATCGGGACGGTGATTTCTGCCCCTGACACGCCCGCGACTTTGGCGACCGTCGCCGTCCCATCCGTTGCCGTGACTGAGACTCGCGTGCCCGGCGTGCCATCCGCACTGACGGTGAGCCGCAGGACCTTGGCGTCAATGTCCGGCGTGATCTTCAGGCTGCTGATGTGGACGGTCGGCACCGGCTCCAGCCACACCGACTGCCAGATGCCGGTCGCGCCCGTGTAGAAGATGCTCCCCGACTTGGCCCGCTGCTTGCCGATGACCTGCGCGTCCGGCTTGTCGGCGGTCATCGGGTTATAGGCTGAAACGACCAGCATGTTCGTGCCGGGTTTCAGGGCGTCGGTGATGTCATAGTCAATGCCGGTATAACCACCCTTGTGTGCGCCCATCTCTTTGCCGTTGACCGAGACCGTGCTGTCCCAGTTGATGGCCCCGAAGTGCAGCAGGACACGCTGCCCTTCCCAGGCGCTCGGGACGGTGAAAGCCCGCTGATACCACAGCCGCCGCGTGACGGGGCTGGCCTTGCTGACGCCCGACAAAGGGGCCTCGTAAGGGAACGGCACGAGTATCTTGCCATCGGCGGTGGCCGGTGGTGCGGTGGCGGTGCTGTCGGTCAGGCCGTAGTTCCAAGGCCCGTTCAGGCTCTGCCACCGGGCACGAGTCATCTGCGGGCGCGGGTAGTCCGGCAGCGGGTTCGTCGTCGAGACTTGGCTGTCCCAGCGCGTCGGCAGCCTGCCACCGGAGATCGTCTGCGCCCCGGTGGGCAGGAGGGGAGCGGTCAGGGCCAGCAGGGCGGTGGCATGAAGGAAACCGCGTACTTTCATGAAGTGCTTTCCGTTGATGAGAAACGAAGTAAGACGAGTGAATGAATTCACTCGCTCCACTCTGGACCTGTCCAGGGGACAGAAGAGCAAAAGATTAAAGGTCAGGCCAAGCCGCGCCCTCCCCCTTTCTACTTAATTTGCCCCCTTGTCCCTTGGACAAATCTGGCGCGGAGCGAGTGAATTCATTCACTCGTCTTACTCGTCTTACTTCGCCCCCTTGCCTCTACTTCCCAGCTTTCATGCTAAGGCCCGCGCCGGTCAGCCCGGACGCGGCCGCCGTGAGCGAGATATCCCCGGCCCGGTCGCCCGCGCCGACGATGACCAGGCACTTGCCGTTGAAGGCGTGGCGGTAGAAGGCTTTGTCCGGCTCGTGACTGGTCGGGTCGCCGTTGCCAACGCCCACGACGCGGCCCGCGCCGGTCACCTGAAACGTGACCAAGGTGTCGGCCGTGGGGACGATGCGGCCCTGAGCGTCCACAATGTCCGCCTCCACCATCGTCAGGTCCTCGCCGTCTGCAGTCAGCGTCGTCCGGTCCGTCGTCAGGCGCAGGGCGGTGGGGGCGCCGGTCGTCTCGACTTTGTCTGTCGCAATGACCTTGCCCGCTGCGTCCACGCCGCGCACCTCCAGCGTGCCGGGGGCATAGGGGACCGACCAGGACAGGTGACCGTTCCGGGGCATGTCCTTGGCGCCCAGGCTGGCCCCGTTCAGGAACAGCTCGACGCGGGCGGCGTTGGAGTAGGCCCAGACGTCTATGGGCTGGCCTTCCTTGCCGGCCCAGTTCCAGTGCGGTAGGACGTGGACCATGGGCTTGTCGCCCCAGACGGACTGGTAGTAGTAGAAAGCGTCCTTGGGGAACCCGCACTGGTCTAAGATGCCGAAGTTCGAGTTGACGTCGGGCCAGCCGAACGGCGTCGGCTCGCCCTTGTAGTCGAAGCCGGTCCAAACATAGCCGCCCGCCACGAAGGGCCGGTCGGCGATGGTCTTCCAGCCTTCCTCCGCCGTCTGCCCCCAGGGCACGGCGTTGACGTCGTAGGCGGAAACGAAGCCACGCGCCGGGTCGCCCTGGAAGTGGTCGAACTTGGTGGCCGTGTACACGCCGCGCGTGCCGACCTCGCTCGACGTTTCGCTGCCGTAGAGCGGCATGGTTGGGTGCGCCCGGTGGAAACCGTCATAGCCGCCGGAGTTGTAGTTGATCCCTTGCAGGTCCTCCACGGACGTGATGCCGACGGCCGAGCCATAGCCGCCGTTCATGGCGCAGGTGACTGGCCGGGTGCCATCGGCCTGGTCCACGACGGTCTTCATGGCCGCAAAGATGCGCGCGCCCTCTTTGCTGTCCTGAATGCCTTCCTCGTTGCACATGGACCACATGATGACGCTCGGGTGGTTGCGGTCCCGGAGCACCATGCTCTGGACTTCGTGCAGGTCGTCGTAGGGCGTATTCAGCGAGGCCTTGCCGTTCTCGGTGTCGCCGAGGTGCCGGTTCTCGTCCATGACCAGCATGCCGAGCTTGTCGCAGGCGTCCAGCAGTTCGGCGGTCGGCGGGTTGTGGGACATCCGATAGGCGTTGCTGCCCATCTCTTTCAGCTTCTTGACGCGCCAGAGGAGCAGGCTGTCCGGCATGGCGACGCCGACCCCGGCGAAGTCTTGATGGTTGCACGTCCCCTTGATCTTGACAGGCTTGCCATTCAGGAAGAAGCCTTTTTCGGCGTCAAATCGGATGGTGCGGATGCCGAACGGCGTGTCCGTAGCGTCCACGACGCGGCCCCCCTGCTGGATTTCCGTATGAAGCGTGTACCGCTGAGGCGTCTCGATGGACCAGAGGGCGGGACGCGCGACAGTGATCTGCTGGGTCTGCGTGACCGCACCCGGATTATAACGAAGTTCTTCCGTGGCATTCCCAACGACCCTTCCCACCGGGTCCAGCACACGCGATATGAGGCGAGGGGCAGGGCCGTTGAGTGTATAGAAGGAAGGATAATCCACCGTTGTCTTCACGCTGACGGTCGCGGGCGAGATCATCCCATCCGGCCCCGGCTCGGCCATTTTCGTGCTGACGAACGTCCCCCAAGGCGCGACATGAACGGGGTCAGCGACGTTCAGCCAGACATGGCGGTAGATGCCGCCGCCCTCGTACCACCAGCCTTCTTCGTGCTGCGGGCTGACTTGCACGGCCAGCACATTCCGGCCCCCATAATGGGCGGTCTGGCTGATGTCGTACCGGAAGGGGGTGTAGCCGCAGGGATGCTCGCCCAGCAGCGTGCCGTTGAGGTAGACCTTGCTGTCCCGATAAGCACCATCGAAGTCGAGCCAGAGCGCCTTCCCCTTGTCCGAGGCGGGCAGCGTGAACGTCTTCCGGTACCATGCGGGCGTCGGGATCAGCGACCCGTGAGAAGCGTCCCCTTTGGGAGTGAACGCCGACTCCAGAACGTAGTCGTGCGGCAGATGCACGATGCGCCAGGCGGCGTCGCTCATGTCGGGGCGCGACGGGTCGCTGCTGCGGCCGGCCGGTGTGACGCCCAACGTCGCCGCCGCCGTGATGCCGCCGCCGCCCGCCGTGTTCTCCACCAGGACCGTCAGCGTGTTCGGACCAGCCGCGTTCCAGGCCGCATCCAGCGGCACATCAAACGGGTCGTTCCAGCCTTCATGGTGCGTCAGCTTTTGCCCGTTCAGATAAACCGTAGCGTTGTCGTCCACGCCCTCGAAGTGCAGGGTCCGGCCACGCGCGGCAGTCAGGGCAGGCAGTGTCGCCCGGAACCAGGCAAATCCAGCGCGTCCATGAAATACGTCGTCCCCAGTGGCCGCGTCCTTCCAGTCGCCGCCGGTCGTGTCCAGCGCGGCGGCCGTCATGGCGGCTTCTTCGCCCGGCTGGCCGACGCGCCAGCGCCAGGCGCTGGCCGCGGTTGGGTTGAAGAGGGCTGTTGACTTGTCCTGATTGAAGCGCCAATCGGCGTCCATCAAGATGTGCTGCCGGGAGGATGGGGCGGCGGCCTGCGCCCGGAAGGCCGGGGACAGAACGGCCCCGAGCACGAGTGCGCCTAGGAGGACGAGGTTCTTTTTCATTGTGATGAATCTTACTGCGAGGGATGTATTTCCTGATGAACGGGGAGGCAGCGCATTTCCTACCCGCGAAAGATGAGGATTGCAGAAATTATACTACAGGGGGAAGCAAAATGCAAGAAACAAAAGGCCGGGACTTGTTCGGTTTTCCAGGATCGCGCACATACTACGATGATGCAGTATGAAGAAGACATAGCAGCTACAGGCACAGCCCTTCTGCGCCGCTTCGTGCGGCAGGAGAGGCAGGCGGCGTTCTCGCAGCTCGTGGCCCGCCACTCCCGCCTGGTCTACTCCACCTGCCTGCGGGACACCCAGAACCCCGCCGTGGCCGAGGACGCCGCCCAGGCCGTCTTCCTGCTGCTGGCGCGCAAAGCGCCGATGTTGGGTGGGGAAGGTTCACTGGCCGCCCAGCAGGAGACGCGCGCTCGCCTTCGTGAACAAAGGCTGGGGAAGCATATGGCTATAGAAGGGACAACGGACGCCCTGGGGTGTCAGGCGCGGCAAAAAACAATCAAGGTGAAGGCGAACTCGATTACAAGGCCCGGCAGAACGCTCATGCCCGCCCGCGCCTCGTCCGACAAGTGCCAGAAGGTCGGCGTCATTTGGATTAAATCAAAAACGTCTGCGGGAGGCAAGGCCCGCGTGTAGCGCAGCGTTTCGCTGTGGCTTGGGATGAGCGCCCCGTCAAAGTCAGAAATGGCCCGCCGTTCTTTGTCGCCGTCAATGTGCGGCAGGCCCAGGACGTCATGCAGGGCGGCCAGATGACCGGCGGCGGGGACAACGACCAGCGCGAAGCCGCTAGGCCGCAGCACGCGGGCGAACTCGGCGGGGCTGCGCGGCGCGAATACGTTCAGAACGATGTCCAGCGAAGATGCGCCGAACGGCAGGTCTTGGTGGACACTCGCGACCACATAGCAGGCGCTTTTGTTGCGCGCCGCCAGCCGGACGGCTTCTTTGGAGATGTCCAGGCCATAGCCATCATCGCCGGGCGAAGACTCCATGAGCCGGTGCAGGTAATAGCCCTCGCCGCACCCGGCGTCTAAAATCCCCGCGCCGGCGGTTTCGCTCCCGACGAGCGAGACGATGCGGTCCGAGAGCGGCTCATAGTAGCCCTTACTGAGAAACGCCCGCCGTGCCGCCGCCATTTCCCGAGTGTCTCCGGGCGAGAGCGACGCCTTCTGGTTGGCGAGCAGCAAGTTGACGTAGCCTTCTTTGGCAATGTCATAGGAATGGCCCGCGCCGCATCGGAGCGCGTTTCCCGTGCGCGCCAGCGGTTCTTGGCAGTGTGGACAGGTCAGCAGGGAGAACGTGCGCGTCAGCGGCCTCCCGTCGCGCGCACGAGCTGCGCCAGCCCCGTCCGGTATAGGAACTCGGCGTTCGCCAAATTGGTCCGCGTCTGTGCGAGCTGGGCTGGCGCGTTCAGCACGTCCAGGAACATTCCCAAACCGTCCTGATAGCGCAGAAAGGCCAGAGTGGGAAAAATGGCGAAAAGCGTTGACGCCGAGAGAGCGCAGTGGGACCGAGTCATAAAGCAGTTTCTAGTCGTGGGACGGATGCGATCACTGTTCTGGGAGATGGCGATGCTGCCGACACAGACGATTATACCCCCTGCCGACGATTCTCGTTCCGCCGGACGAGTTTAGCCCTCCCGCCAGTTGGTAAAAGGGGTGGTCGCAGCCTGCGCCTCGGGCGAACAGAGCGCCGCTATTTCTCCTTCCCAGTCATAGCTCCAGTCGAAGGCTTGAGACAAAGCGCGGTTGTCTGCGCCGGGGTGGCAGACGATCTCGGTCAGGCCGGGGCGCGCGTCTTGGAGATAAGTGGCCAGGGTAGGCGCGGTCAAATGCCCCGAAACTGCCATGCCGGAGAAGTGGTCAGAGGTGCGGAGGCCCGCCGCCGCGATGTACCGGCGCGAGAGCCGCGCCATCGCGGCCAGCGCGGCGGCCTGGACGCGGCGGGCGGGCAGGACGGGGACAAGCGCCGGGCCGTCTAGGGGCAGGCGAACCGCCCGGATGCCGTACCCGGCGGCCAGGGGGCAGACGACGCGCATGATGCTTGGGAGGGCGTGCAGGTGCTGGTGAGAGTCGAGGTGGCTGATCTCCAGCCCGCCCAGCGCGTCCATTTGTGCGCGCAAAGCATCGGCGACCCGGCGCGCAGGCCACGCCCCGCGCGCATAGCCGGACAGGAACGCGCCCAGAGTCGGGGGGAAGCCAGGCACGCCAACGAGGGTAAAATGTAGGCCCAAATCGAGAGCCGGCATCGCCGCCGCGCGCCGGGCGGCGTCCCCAAAGGCCGCCCCGAGCGGCATCACGCTGGCCGAAGAAACGACGCCCTCGCGGTGCGCCCGTTCTATTCCCTCGTTCAAGGCGGGGTGCAGCCCGAAGTCGTCCGCGTGGACGATGACGCGCGGCGTCTTATCGTTCACGGGCGGGCCGGCGGGCGGCGGCGGCGCGGCGGTAGTCGGCCATCTCGTGCAGGATTTTGACGACGACCGACCCGGAAGCCAGCGTGGAAACGCCCGCCGTGCGCTCGTAGTAGCGCATTGGGATCTCGGCGATGGTGAACCCGGCCCGGTGCGTCTCGATCAGAAGCTCGGCGTCAATGAACGACCCCTCGCTCTGCAAAGTGATCTGTTCCACGATCGCCCGCCGGAACAGCTTGAAGGCGAAATTGACGTCGCGCACTTTCAGGCCGAACAGGACGCGGATGAGCCGGTTGTAGACGAACGACATGGCTTCGCGCTTCAGGCCCTCCGCTCGACCCTGCCGGTTGCCGATCACCATGTCGGCATGGGCCGTCAGGGGGATCGCCGTGAGGGCGTCGTCCATCTGGATCGGCAGGTCGCTGTCTATGTAAAGAATCCAGTCCTTCGTGGCCGCCGCGAAGCCGGTCCGCAGCGCCCCGCCGAGCTTGCGGTTCTTGGCGTGGTGGACCACTTTGAGTTCTGGGTGACGTGTCGCGATCTCGTCCGCCAGCGCGCCCGACCCGTCCGTGGAGTGGTCGTCCACCACCACGATCTCTAGATCCGACGTGATCTTGTAGCCGGTCGCAAGCGCCTGAGCCACGCAGTTCTCGATATTACCGATCTCGTTGTACATCGGGAACACGAATGAGAGGCTCGGCAGCCTCATCCGTGCCTCGGCGGCTGTGGTGTCGTCTTCGGTCATTCTCGGTGCCTTTTTGTCTTCACGGCTTGGCGCGGACCAAGACTGTCCGGCCATAGCGCCACAGTTCTTCCACTTTAGAAACGCCGTATTTGTCGCGCAGTTCCTCGGCGTCACTGGTCCGCATGGCGTACACGACGCCGGCGTGCCGCTTCATGTCCAAGGCCGCCGCCGCGTGGTCGTCCGTGTAGACGACGGGGCGGTCCGAGTAATAGCGCAGGCTGGGGTGCTTGAACCCGAGTGCATGGATAACCCCATCCGGCGGTGTGGTCAGCGCGGCGAAGACGGACATCTTACGCTCCGAAACGTCCGCTTCGTGCGTCTTCCAGGTCGGCGAGCACCAGGCGACTAACAGAAACAGTGCAAAAGCTGTTCCCGGCGCGAGCCACACCCCATGACGCCGGTGGAACGCGATAATCGCGACCGCCGACCCGCCCAGCGTCAGGTCCCACGCCATCAGCGTCCCCGTCGTCACCCCATACTTCTTCCCCACGATGTTCAGCGCGACCGCCAAGATGACAGCCAGTGCTGCATACAGCCATAGAGGGTCGAACCGGGCCAAAGTTTCAGGCCGCTTCGCCAGCCAAAGCCCGACCAGCACCGCCGCCGCCGGGTAAAGCGGGAAGATGTAGGTAATCAGCTTGCTCTGCGAGGCCGAAAAGAACACGAAAACCAGCACGACCCAGAGGCCGAGGAACAGGGCCGGGTCGTCCGTTGCCTGCTCCTGCCGCGCTTCCCGCCCCTGCTGCCAGGCCAGGGCCAGGGCGCCCGGCAAGGTCAGTGACCAGGGGAAAAAGCCGCCCAATAGAACGGGTAGGAAGAACCAGACGGGGCTTGTCTCTTTGTGTTCCGCTTGCAAGTACCGCGTGACGTTGTTGGCTTCTAAAAAGCCGTCAATGAACAGCTTCCCGTGCAGGTGGATCATCAGCAGGAACCAGGGCAGGCCGACGACGAGGCACAGCGCGAAGCCGCCCCAGAGGGCGGGGGACAGCAGGCGACGTGCCTGCCGCGTCAGGCACAGGAAGGCGATTGTCTGGACGCCGATCAGGACCAGTGCCACCGGGCCTTTCGTCAGCGCGGCCAGGCCCGTCATCACGCCCGCCAGCACGACCCAGCGACCTCGGTCTGTCTGCATCCAGGCGTAAAGGGCGCCCAGGGCGGCCGTCAGCGTCAAGGCCAGCGTCATGTCCGTAACGGCGGCGCGGGCCAGTAGGAAGAACTGGACATTCGTCGCCAGCACGAAACCCGCCCATAAGGCGGTGCGCGGCGCTTGCGGGTACGCCCGCCGGGCCAGCGCGTAGGTGACGGCGACCAGACCCACGGCCAGCAGGGCGGAGGGGAAGCGGGCGGCGAACTCGGTGACGCCGAAGCAGCGCATGGAAAGGGCGGTGAGCCAGTAGAACAGCGGCGGCTTGTCGAACCAGGGCAGGCCGCCGTAGTGCGGCGTCAGCCAGCCGGACACGCCCGACCGGGCCATCTCCCTGCCGACCTGCCCGTAGACCGGCTCGTCCACGTCCACCAGTGGCAGGCTGCCGAGGCTCCAGAACGACAGTAAGGCCGTCCCCAGCAGCAGCAGGGCCAGCCACAGGCGCTCCCGCATCGGCGAAAACGATGAACTTGTTTGTTGGACAGTGATAGCCAAGTATACCGGAGGCGGGGCCGGGAAGTCAAACAACCTGCGCGGCCCGCCAGCCCTCGTAGAAGAGGGCCATTGAGGCGAACCGGTCGGCGCGGTCCAACAGTGGATGGGACATGATTGGCCTCCTTCATAAGCCCTAGTTCACGGGGCTGAACCCCCATTCTATAGAAGTGCAAACCCCCGAGGGTAAGGGCGAAAATAGAAAATCAATCCCATGCCCGCGAAGGCGGGGATTTGCTTTGCCGAAGCACGGGGGTTCAGCCCCGTGCAACAGGGTCGCCTGCCGCCTCCGCGACCTCCTCGCTGACATCAGCAAGCCCGCGCCGCTCCCAGCGCACCCACTGAAAGCCGAGCAGGACCAGCAGTGTCCCCGCTTGCAGGACATACGAGAGGTTCGCCGACACGTTGGCCGTGCGCTCCATGCTGCCGGAGCCGGCCGCAAGCGCCCCGAAGAACAGGGCGGCGGCGATAATGCCGTAAGGGTTCAGCCGCCCCAGCAGGGCTACGGCGACGGCGGCAAACCCATAACCGGGCGAATAGTTCTCGTACAGCGTCCCGACCACGCCGGACAATTCTACCGCCCCAGCCAGCCCGCAGAGCGCGCCACTCCAGAGCATCGTCGCCAGCCGCGTCCGGTCCACGTCCAGCCCGGCCACGCGGGCGGCCTCGGGGTTTGCCCCGACGACGCGTAGGGCGAAGCCTGCTCCAGTGCGGTTTAGAGAGAAGAACACGACGACTGCCATCACCAAGGCCAGGACGAAGCCCCAGTGAAGCGCCGTGCCGGGCCAGAGGACGGGCAAGGTTGCCGCAGCGGGCAGCGCGGCGGAGGCGGGCTGGGCGTGGCTCCTCTCCTGCATCGGGCCATGCACGAGGTAAGACAGAAGCTGAGCGGCGACGAAGTTCAGCATGATCGTGCTGATGACCTCGGGGACGTTCCGGGCGACGCGCATCCAGCCCGCCAGCCCCGCCCAGAGAGCACCCGCCGCCGCACCCGCGACAAGAATTAGAGGGATCAAGACTGGCGCGGGCAGGCCGTCGAGCGCATAGGCCCCCAGGGCGGACGCGGCCAAGGCGCCGACCAGGAACTGCCCCTCACCTCCGATGTTCCACAGCCGCGCCCGGAAAGCGACGGCGACGCCAAGCCC
>JANOOM010000416.1:0-2166 GCA_031421335.1 Armatimonadota bacterium | reverse complement strand
CATCCGCTCCGCGCCCATCTTCCCGGTGCGCGCCGTCCAGCGGGGCGGTAACGGCCTGCGCGAATTGAGGCAGCACATAGCCGCGCAAGCAGGTCTTGCCTTCCTGTCGGATCAGCACCGGCCGGTGATGAGGGCCACTGCTTCTGGAGACCATCGTCCGCGCTGCTTTTCTCCCATGCAAGAGACCGGCAATGCCTGCCGCTTCTGCGTAGAGGGGAACGGTGTCAGGAACCTCAGACAGGTTTCGGCCAGCCGCCTGCGTTTGCGCGCCGTCAGGGGCCTGCGGGCGGTTTGCATTCCGGCCCCGGCGCGTCAGGCACGTTGGCACTGGACTTCGGTCCAGAAGTCCTACGGGCTGTGCGTTTCCAGGGCGCGGCGTTCCTTCCTCGTAAGTCTAGTGTGCATCGGATCTGTTCAGCGTCTTAGTGTCAGGGCAGATGATCGGAGTTAAAGCAAAAGTGCTCTAACCCGCGACGAAACGGGTTAAAGCACTCTGTATGTTCGGACTAAGCGGGGATGACCGGACTTGAACCGGCGACCTCTGCCTTGACAGGGCAGCGCTCTAACCAATTGAGCTACACCCCCAGGGAATGCTGCCCGAACAGTGGATAATATACCTTAACGGGGTGGGGGGTGTCAAGGGGGCGGGCAACTTTTTTAGGCGCTTGCCAGCAGGGCGAGGGCACGGCGCACGGCGCCCTCGACCGGTGGCTGAAGGGGGGGCGTTATCTCGGCTGCCGGGGCGAAGCGGAAGAGGGAGCGGGTGAAAACGTCGGTGAGAGGGGCGCCCGCGCTCCACAGGCCGCCGATGAGGGCGACGGGGAAGGGGGCCGCAGCACCGTCGAAGAGGCGCTGGGTGACGCCGTGGGCGAGGTGGGCGAGCGCGCCGCCGGCCCGCATCAGGAGGGCGCGGGCGACGGCGTCGTCGTCCTCGGAAGCTGCCTCGGCGACGGTGCGGGACAGGGCCGCGATCCGCACGCGGGTGATCTCGCCGCCGTAGACGCCGGGGACAAGATCGGCTAGGGCGGGCAGGCCGAGCGCTTCCAGAACGCGGGCCGTGAGGCGGGTCGGCTCGCCGGTGCCGTCGGCGGCACGCAGGACGGCGGCCAGGGCGGCGCGGCCGACGCCATAGCCGCTGCCGCTGTCGTCAATGAGGTAGCCGTAGGCGCCGGCCCGGTGGCTCGCGCCCACCCCGTTTTCGCCATATGCAGCCGACCCGGTCCCGGCGATGATGATCACGCCGGGCATTGCGCCGGTCGCGCCGGAAAGGGCGACGGCGTAGTCCGGCTCGACGGCGACGCGGGCGTGGGGGAAGGCGGACTGGAGACCGGCCTGGAACAAGAAGCGGCGTTCGGCATAGGATACGCCGGCGACCCCGGCACAGAGGGCGGCAACGTCGCCGCGCTTGCCGCCGGCTCCGACCAGGGCCAGATCAGCGGCGGCGAGGGCGGCGGCGAGAGCGTCAACCGGCGCGACGGCGGCGAGGTTGCAGGGACCGGCTTCCGCCCGGCCGATGACCTCCCCTGCTCGCGTCGCCACGGCGGCGCGGGTGCGGGTGCCGCCGCCGTCCAGGCCAAGGACTGTCATGGGGTCAGTCCTTCCAGGTGGCTGGTGTCGTTCAGGAGAATGACGCGGCTGTCGGCATTGTGGAAGTCCAGGCGGCTCAGGGAGGCGTTATCCAGGTGCAGGCGCGGGAGCAGCGCGAGGCCGACCTGCAAGGCTTCCAGAATCAGCATGCGGCCCGAGCCGCCGTGCCCAACCAGCAGGACGGTTTCTTCCAGGCCGGGGTGGGCGGCCAGGACGCGCCCCAGAACGGCGGTCATACGCTCCTGCACCTGAAGGAACGTCTCGCCGCCGGGGACGAGGACACCTTGATCCCGCTCGATGTGATACCGGTGCCACAGGTCTGAGTAGCCACGCTCCAGGTCCGCCTGCGTCAGTCCCTCCCAGTCCCCGAAGCCTTTTTCGCGGAGTCCGGGCGTCATCTGGACCGCCAGCCCGTGCCGGGCGGCGGCCGGGGCGGCGGTCTCGGCGGCACGCGACAAGTCACTGCTGTAAATGGCGGCGAGAGGGGTGGTGGAAAGGCGGCAAGCCAGCGCCTGGGCCTGGGCCTGACCTTTGGTGCTGAGGGGAATGTCGGTCCAGCCCTGGACCCGGCGGACGGCG
>JANOOM010000415.1:0-2020 GCA_031421335.1 Armatimonadota bacterium | reverse complement strand
CTCGTGAACCGAGCGGATGAACAAGGCTAAGTAGTTGGACACATCTGACTTGTAGTTGTCATCATCTGCCCCGTCGAACGTCCAGCCATCAATACTGCCTCGGATAATGACCGGCTTCACGGTCGGGTTGCCGTGGTCCAGATCGACAGAAAAGAGCTTTAAAAGCGTGGCGCACTGGGTGCGAATCTTACTCAGAACGTCCTGCACTCCTGGCGCGATGTTTTGATCAACGCCTCGTGCGGTGGAGGCTGATTCGAGCGCTTCTCCAGCTTGGTGCAGGCGCATGTAGATCATCGTCGCCAGGAGAGCAAACGTAGAAATACGTTGCTGTCCGTCAATTACGTTATCAATGCGCGTCGGCAGCGCCCGATGGTCGCGTGGGTTTATGTTCTGCCGGTTTGCTTCAGCCAGTAAGATCACCGTACCCATGAAGAGGATGGCATCATCTCTCTCCAGAAGTAAGTCTACGCCTTGGAAAAGGTCTTCCATGAGCTGATTGATGTTCTGTAGGTCCCAGCTATATTCACGCTGGTAGAGAGGGATGTAGTAGCCAACACCAGGCTGTGCAAAAAAAGTCGCGATCGCCTCGCTCGACGTTGCGAACGCCTGTGAAAAATCCGCGCTGGTTTTTGAAATCTGCATGATGCCTTCCTTCTAAGGTGATTAAGACAACGGAAAGAATTATAGATTACAGATCATACACGGGTCGCTGTCGTCTTCCTCGTCCAGCGCGTCCTCAAAGATCTCCGACAGGCGGCTGGACTTGTGCCGGGCCTGCTCGGCGGCCAGGGCCTTGGCGTGGCCGGCTTTGATCTGGGCCAGCCGTTCGGGCTGCTCTAGCTGGATCAGGCTCTCGCTCTGGGACCAGGTGTACTGCTTGCCCGTGGCGGCGTCGAACTTCTCGTAGGTCTTGGCCTGCTCGTAGAGGTCGGGGTGGCGCTCTTTAAGGCCCGCCCACTCCGACTTGCGCTGGAAGAAGCAGAAGTAGCAGCCCGACCGCGTCCGCCACTCGTAATACTTCGGCAGGCCCGTCCCGGCGTCGTCCAGAATGCGGAAGACGTCTTCCTTGCCGATGCCGTCGTCCTTGAAGGGGTACACGGTCTCGATCTGCGGCTTGTGCGAGATGTAGCCGTCGCGGTCCTCGTCGGCGCGGATGGCGACATACGAGAGGACACGGCTGCCGGCGAACTCCGACTCCAGCCAGTCCTCGAACGGCTTCAGCTTCAGCATGGCCGTACACCAGCGCATCCGGGGCGACGGCAGATAGTTGTTGTAGATCTTCAAGTAGTGGCTGAACGGGCGGTCCGGGTTCAGCCGCGTGATCGGCTTGCCCAGGAACGTCTCCAGAGTCGCCAAATACTCGTAGGTCTCGGTCAGCTCTTCGCCCGTGTCGCAGAAGTAGTAGTGCATGTCCGGGACCCGGTCGCGCATGTAGACCGCCAAAGCGGCGCTGTCTTTGCCTCCCGAAATGCCGAGGACGTGGACCGTCGGCTTGTTGCTTTCTGTTTCAGTCGTCATGGGTACCTCGTAATACTTCCTGCGCCATGTGCCCGAGAACGGCGACGCGCACGTCCTGATGCTCGCCGCCGAGCAGAGTGTTGAACACCTCCAAGAGCCGCTGCGACAGTGCCTCGACCCGCCCTGCGTCGGCGCGGGGCACGACCACGACGCGGGCGGACTCGGCCCCGGTGTCGCGCGTAACGGTCAGCCGCAGCCCGACGGCCTCCTCGGGGGCCTCCTCGCCACGGCGGTCAAAGGCGATTAGTTCCAGGTTCTGGAAGGCGGACAGCAGCGGCGGCAGCAGGCCCGCGAACCGCTCGGCGTCCGTGTCGGCCCAGGCGTTCGGGGGCCGACCGACGACGCCCGCCGCCACCGACTCGAGCCAGAAGCGCGGCGCAGGAGCCGCGTCGGCCAGCCGCAGCAGGAACGACTTCAAACGAGGCTCGGTCGCGCCCGGCAGGACGAGGGCGGCCCGCGCCCGCAAGTCTCCCTCAGTGGCCGCGCCGAACGACCCGCTGTA
>JANOOM010000414.1:0-6551 GCA_031421335.1 Armatimonadota bacterium | reverse complement strand
AAACGGGCCGACGCGAGACCGGGCACGATTACCATGTATGCCCATCCTGCGGCGAAGAATACCTAGACGAGGAGACTGCGGCGCGTCTTTTGGAGACGGCGGAGCAGGCCGTGCGCTCCGGCGTCCTAGTGGACCTCCGCGAATACGCCGTCGCCTGAAAAAGTTATCCCGATGCCTTTACTCTCCGACAACCCATTCGCCAGCCTCAGCCTCATCGCGGCCCCCGCCGTGCTGACCAACGCCTCGTCGGTTCTCGCGCTTGGCACCTCCAACCGCTTCGCCCGCGCTATTGACCGCGCCCGCGCGCTGTCGGCGGCCTTGGAAGCCGAGGAAGTGACCGATGACCCCATGACCATCATGCGTGTTCACCAGCTCAACCGGACCGAGCAGCGCGCGCTGTTGCTGCTCCACGCCCTGCGCTTCTTTTACCTGGCCCTGGGGTCCTTCGCGGCCTCGGCCCTGCTTTCGCTGCTGGGCGCGAGCGTCGCTTCCTCCACCCACCACATCATCTTCCGCATCACGCTCTTCTTCGGCCTGGCGGCGGGGCTAGTCGGGGTGGGGGGGCTGGTCTTCGGCTGCTCGCTGCTGGTCGGGGAAACGCGGCTGGCCGTCATGAACATCAGCGAAGAGGCCACGCTGGTACGGGAGCGGTTCAAAGACTATCTGACAATCTCGGAGAAGACGGGCGAGCCGGGGTGAACGTGTCTCCGCCGAGCAGCTTCCGCGCGCGGCGTACTCCACCTTGACCTGCTGCGCCTGCCCCTGGTCTCGCCCGTCGTCCGCGTCCCGGCCCCCAGGACTCCATTGATGCCGTCTTGGCCGCGTAGCATCTTCGGCAACAAGCCGAACGTCTTCTACGGCATGCTGGCCGTCGTCAAGGCGCGCGGCGGCAGCGGCCTGCCCTGGCATCAGGACAACCAGTACACGCTGGTACTGGGCGGGGCGATCAACATTTTCGCCGCCTTGTGCGACATCACCCCCGACAAGGCCATCCGGGCCGGCTCCATGGCTGTCTTTCCATCTCTGACCATGCACAAGAGCGGCGCGAACACTTCGGCGGGTCCGCGCAAGGCGTTCGTCATCCAGTATTCGGCGGTAGGTCTGCGCCATGCCGGGACGAGGAAGCTTATCCCGAACGAGATCCCGCTGGCGCGGGGCGGGGCGGCGGCGTGAGGGCCTGCCGCCGTTTGACCCATCCTGGTCTGAAACCCCGCCCGTTAGGGTAAACTGATCTCATGCCTACTCCCGGCACTCTGCCGCCGCGCGACTACATGCGGGCTGGGTTCTACCTGGCCCTAGGCGTCGTCCTGCTGGTCCTGCTCGCCCTTGTCGTCCGCCGGTTCGCCGAGGCGACGCTGGCGGTCCTCGCGCCCTTCGCCGTCGGGCTGATTTTTGCCCTTCTGCTGGACCCGCTGGCCGACAAGCTCACCAAGCGCGGCCTGGGGCGGACGCCCGCCGTCGGCCTGGTCTTCGCCGCCTTCCTGCTCGTGTTCGTCGGCATCGGCTGGCTGACCATCCCCGCCCTGATCGCCCAGGCGACCGACTTGTCACAGAACGGCCCGACCTACATCACCGGGCTTCAGGAGCGCGCCCAGCACTTCCTCGATACCCATCACAAGATCGGGCCGGTCAAGCTGCCGAAAACGATGGACCAGCTCACCCAGCAGTTCTCAGGCCGCGCTTCCGCCTTTCTGAGCCAGGCTGGGGGCCATGTGGTCGCCGTCCTGGTCGGCTCGGCCACGTTCGTCATCCAGACAGTCCTGACGCTTATCATCACGTTCTTCCTGCTGCTGGACTTGGGCCGCCTGCGGGCGCGCTTGTTCTATCTCGCCCCCGAGCGCTCGCGCCCGATGATGCGCGATATGGGCCGCGACATCATGGGCGTCTTTTCCGACTATCTGCGTGGTCTGACGATCGTCTGCGCCCTTTACGGGGTTACCACCGTCGGCCTGCTCTACGCGCTGAGTATCCTGCACCACCCCCTGGCCCACTACGCGCTCCTCGTCGGGGTGGCGGCGGGCATCCTGTACGCCATCCCTTACCTCGGCTCGACGGCGACCGCACTGGTGACGTTCCTGGTCGCCTTCGCCGCAGCCACCGCCGACCACGCCAGCGGGCCGGCCTTCGGCGGCATCGCCGTGGTCGCGACACTGATCTTGAACCAGGTCTTCGACGGCGTCGTCACCCCGCGCGTGGTCGGCGGCGGCGTGGGCCTGAACCCGATCATGGCGATCTTTGCCCTGGTCATCGGCGGCGAGCTGTTCGGCGTCTGGGGGATGCTGTTCTCGGTCCCGTTAGCCGGCAGCATCCAGGCCATACTGTTCCGGCTGTACCCAAAGCTGACCACGCCGACCCCGCCGACGTTCCTGACCGCGCAGGGCGTCGCGCTCGACGAGAAAGAGTCCGCCAAGGTCTTGCAAGGTGATCAGTCGGTCACGGCCCAGCGCCAGCAGGACGAGAAGGCTGCGGAGATGGAAAGCGCGCGCTTATAGCGCGTCGTTCTGAAAGAACTCGATGACCTCGCCGTCTGGTCCCTGCACGAAGGCCAGCCGGACGGGGACCGGGTAGTCGCCGGCGATGGCGACGTCCTTCGGCTCGACGTGCGGGCGCGCACCCGCCGCCAGGGCGCGCGCATAGGCGGCGTCCACGTCAGCAGTCCGCAGGGCGAAATGCAGCAGTGCGCCCTCGGGCGGCTCCGCTCCCGGCGACCGCTTGCCCCCGGCGAAGACCTCCAAATAGTTGCCGTCGCCGGTGTCCAGCATCGCCGCCCGCCCGTCGCCTTCGCCCCAGCCGTAGGTGCGGGTGAAGCCCAAGCCTTCCTGATAGAAGCGTAGCGTCGCCTCGAAGTCGAAGACGCGCAGGGCGATGTGGTGAAAGCCAGGCGCGGTCTTGGGTCTCTGTGGTGAGATGGTGTCTGCCAATTTTTTTCTCCTCCGAGTGATGTCCGCACATTTTACCCGGTCCGCGCGGTTTCCGTACCCTTGACATCCCGCGCCGCGCGCGTGTATAATTGCTGACAATGTATGCGCCCGGCGGAGACGGTGGGCGAGGATTGGAACGAGCAAAGGCGATGACGGAGACGAGTACGCCGCGAACACCCTAGCAGAGAAATCTGCGTCAGAGAGCCGGAAGAGCTGAGAACCGGCAGGGGACGCGCGGCGGAACATGACTCCCGAGCCGGGTGGGGGAAAAGTGAGTTCGGGACACCCGGACGCGCCGAGTAGTCCGTTCCGGGGGGCTCCCGTGACAGGGCCAGGGTCGAAAGAGTGCGCCCATCCGCGCGCCACTTGTACCCGCCAAGGCGGACGCCGTGAGGTGCCCGCGAAGCAAGGTGGTACCACGGGGGCAGGAGCCTTTCGTCCTTGTGCTGGGGGCGATTGGCTTTTTTATGTCCGTTCAAACATCCGTGGGAGGATACCGATGCCGAAAGTATTAGGGTTGCGCTGCCGCGAATGCGGCGAGCAGTACGAGAAAGCGCCGATTCACGTCTGCGACCTGTGCTTCGGGCCGCTCGAAGTGCAGTACGACTTCGATGCCGGCCCGAAGATCACGCGCGAGCTGATCCAGAGCGGCCCGCTCTCCATGTGGCGCTATGCTGACTTGCTGCCGCTCGACGGTCCCCCGTGCGTCGGAAAGCAGGTCGGGTTCACGCCGCTGGTGCGGGCCGAGAACCTGGGCCGCGCCCTGGGGCTGAAAGAGGTCTACATCAAGAACGACGCCGTCAGCCACCCGACGCTCTCCTTTAAAGACCGCGTGGTCGCTGTGGCCCTGTCCAAAGCCCGCGAATTCGGGTTCCAAACCGTCGGTTGTGCTTCAACCGGGAACCTCGCGAACTCGGTCGCTGCCCACGCCGCCGAAGGCGGATTCGAGGCGTACATCTTCATCCCGCATGACCTGGAGCTTGGCAAGGTCGTCGGCACCCTGATTTACGGCGCCAACGTCCTGTCCGTCCAAGGCAACTACGACGAGGTGAACCGGCTGTGTTCCGAGGTCGCCGGCAAGTACGGCTGGGGCCTGGTGAACGTTAACCTGCGCCCATTCTACGGCGACGGCTCCAAGACCTTCGGCTACGAGATCGCCGAACAATTGGGCTGGAAGGCGCCCCAGCATATCGTCTGCCCTTCGGCGGGCGGGTCGCTCGTGACCAAGATCTACAAGGCTTTGAGCGAGTTCGCGAAGCTTGGACTTATCGGCGACGTGCCGACCAAAATGTATGTCGCGCAGGCGACCGGCTGCAACCCCATCTCCACGATGGTCAAGGAGCGGTCGGAGATCATGAAGCCGGTCCGGCCCAACACCATCGCTAAGTCTATCGCCATCGGCAACCCCGCCGACGGTTACTACGCCGCCGAGACCTGTCGTAAGTCGGGCGGCTGGGCCGAGGACGTCTCCGACGAGGAGGTTGTCGAGGGCATCCAGCTTCTGGCCCAGACCGAGGGCATCTTCACCGAGACGGCCGGTGGCGTCACCATCGCGACGACGCGCAAGCTGATCCAGCAGGGCATCATCCCCAAGGATGAGAGTGTCGTCATCTGCATCACCGGCAATGGCTTGAAGACCATCGACGCCGTGCTGAGCAAGATCGGAAAGACGATTTCCATCCAGCCTTCACTTGCCTCTTTGGAAGAGGCACTTGCCAATCGCGCCCACGCGCTGCCCGCCAAGACGGTCCCGGTGCCGGAACTCGTCGCCCATTAGAAACGACAACGCCATGAGAGCCTACCGAGAAAGCCTGGCTCCCGACGAGCAGGCACAGTTCGATCGGATGCGCGCCGAGGACGCCGAAGCGCCGCGCCAGTTCGTCAACTTCGCCTTTTATAAACTGGACCCGCTGTTCCGGCGCGAGCTGTCGGAGGCCGAGCGTATTGAGGCCGCCTGCGAGCTGTCCGAAGTCATCGGGACCGCCCAGTCGAAGTTCCTGGTGTACCCCTACAGCACGTTAGGGATTCGGCCCGAGTGCGATTTCATGCTGTGGCGCATCTCGTACCGCATCGAGGATTTCGAGGAGATGACGGCGGCCCTGCTGCGGACGCGCATGGGCCAGTATCTGTCTACGCCCTACTCATACCTCGCCATGACCAAGACCTCGATCTATGTGGACGAGCACGACTTTGAGGACCGCGAGTCGGGCCGCAAGCAGATCGTTATCGGCGGCGGCAAGTATTTATTCGTCTACCCGTTCGTCAAGACGCGGGCTTGGTATCGGCTGACCGCCGACGAGCGCCGCCGGGCTATGCGCGAGCACATCACGGTGGGCCACGAGTACCCCAGCATCAAGCTCAACACCACCTACTCGTTCGGCTTGGACGACCAGGAGTTCGTCGTCGCCTTCGAGAGCGACTACCCGCAGGACTTTCTGGACCTCGTCCACAAGCTGCGCGAGAGCGAGGCCAGCGCCTATACCGAGCGCGACGTCCCTGTCTTCACCTGCTTGAAGCAGGATACCGAGACCATATTAAAGCACGTCGGCGGCGTCAAATAGACGGCTCGCCGGCAGGAACAAGAGGACAGACATCATGGCAGTCAGCGTATTGATCCCGACGCCGTCTCGCAAGTTCACGGCGGGCGAGGACACCGTCAGCGTTCAGGCCTCCACCGTCCGCGAGATGGTGGACGCCCTCGACTTGGCCCACCCCGGCCTGGGCAAGAGTCTCCGCAAGGCCGACGGGTCCCTGAACCTGTTCATCAATATCTACGTCAACGACGAAGACATCCGCTTCCTCCAGGGGGCTGACACGCCCCTCAAGGACGGCGACCAGGTCTCCATCGTGCCGGCCATCGCTGGGGGGAACTGACCACTTATGGCCGTCGAGCGCTTCAATCTGACCTTCAACCGGCTGATGCAGAGTCAGCCCATCATCTATAACCTGGGCAAGAAATACCGCCTGATCACCGTGATCGAGAAGGCAAACGTCTCCGAGGAGGCCGGCTGGATACAGATCGCCTTCAATGGCGACGGCGACGAGATCCAGCGCGCCGTCGCCGACCTGAACACCCTGGGCGTCACCGTCACGCCGACCGAGATCGCCACGCTCTCCTGAGAGCCGAAAAGCCCCCACCTCTTGCTGAGAGGCGGGGGCTTTTCGCTGCCTGAGGGCGTCTACGGCAGCGGTGTCACGACGCGCTGCCAGGAGAGGACCTGGTACTGGCTGCCCGTCGTCGGGAAGAAAGGCGGCGGGTGGTCGGCCAGGCGGTTGTCGTAGTGATACTGCTCGCTATAGCCGGAGACCAGCGCGCCCTGATTGTTGGCCACCGCGAAGTAGCCGGCGCCCTGCGTGATGACGCCGCCGATGGACGTTATGGTGCCCTTGGGGCCGCCGGAAGCGTAGGAGGGGTCGTCGAAGGTCTGGGTGGCGAAGATGCTGCCGTCGAACTCGATGTTGGACGGGGCGCCGGTACCGACCTGGATGTGGTGGCCCAGCAGGCCCAGGATACCGGCCTTCTGGTTGAAATTGGTATCCTGGGCCTGCTGCACCGTTAGGTTCCGCGCCGTGTTGTACTTGATGGACCCGGTCAGTGTGATATCCTTGCTGTTCGCGAGATCCGTGGCG
>JANOOM010000413.1:0-12743 GCA_031421335.1 Armatimonadota bacterium | reverse complement strand
GATGCTTCCGTCTGGTTGTCTCTCTCAGGCAAACAGATACAAGTCAAAGCGAAACTGCATCGCCCGATTGTTGGCACGGTCAAAACCTGCACGGTTCGCCGCTATGGACAGAAATGGTTCGCTTGCTTTTCGGTAGAGCAGGAAGATAATCCGTTGCGGCCCTGCCCGGATCGCATTGGGCTTGATGCGGGACTCAATCCTTTTATGGCCTTGTCCAATGGGGAGTTCGTGGACAACCCGCGTTTCTTTCGCAAAGAAGAAAAGTCTCTTGCAAAGGCGGGCAGATGGCAAGCCAAAACCAAGAAGCGAAGCCCTGCGCGAATGAAAGCCAACACGGTTTTGTCTCGCATCCATGAGTGCATCCGCAACCGTCGCCACGACTTCTGCCATCAAAGCGCCCAAAGGCTGGTCAACCGCTTTGGCATCATCGCCGTTGAAAAGTTGAACGTCAAGAACATGCTTGGCAACCATTGCCTTTCTAAAAGCATCAGCGATGCTGCCTGGTCAATGTTCCGCACTATCCTCACAAGTAAGGCTGAGAGTGCCGACCGTGAAGTGATTGCCGTGAACCCTGCGTACACAAGCCGGGATTGTTCTGTGTGCGGCTACCGCCCGGACGGGTTGGAGGGCCGCACAAAGAAGAAACTTTCTGACCGTTGGCACAACTGCCCGATGTGCGGAGCATCGCTTGACCGCGATATCAACGCGGCTGTCAACATCTTGAACCTCGCAATAGGTAAGAGTCACGCTGGAATTACGGCGTGTCAGGGAAAACCTGTAGAAGCCCCTGCGTTCACGCATGGGGAGTAATCACTGTAAGGAGCAACACCATGGCACTCGCCGCCCACCACATCACCTTTCTGGCCCCCGGCGCCTCGCCCGACGACGTCCGCCGGTTCTATCAAGGCGGCTTGGGCCTGGCATCCGTCCCGACGCCGCCCTCGCTCGCCCACTATCCCGTCCTGTGGTTCGCCGCCGGCCCGATTATGCTCCACGTTGGTTACCCCGCCGAGGGCGTCGTCGGCGATGGCCACACGGCCCTGGCAGTGGACGATGTGGAGGCCGCCCGCACCCAACTGTCCTCAATGGGCTACGCTGTCGAGGCCGAGACGATCCCCATGGGCTACCCACGCTTTTTCGTCCGCGACCCTTGGGGCAACTTGTTCGAGATCCTGCCAACTGGGCTGCCCTAGCACCAAAAAGGCCGCCCCCAATAAACCGGGGGCGGCCTTGAAAACGCGGGATATCACGGCCGGTGCTTACGGCTTGTCGCCGCCGCTCGTCGCGGGAGCCGTGGACATGGCGGGGTTCGCCATGCCGTGCTGCCGAGGCGCCGCTGCCGCGCTGCCGTTCATGCTGCCTTTGTCCATCACGGCGCTGTGCATGGCCCTCGTGCTGCCTGTCGCGCTCCGGTGCATCGCCGTGTGGCGGCGCGTCATGTGGTGCCGCTGCGCGTGATGCCTGGTCTTCGCCGAGGCCGGTGTTGCAAGCATCGCCCCCGACGCCAGGCTGAGTGCCGCCGCTGGAAGCGTGATGGTCTGGAAAGTGATCTTCATTGGCTCCCTCCGGGTCTGGGTGCCTATCGCCACAAAAGTACCCCGCCGCCCTGCCATGTAAACGGCTGCCCGCGCCGCGCTTGACTTCTCAGGTGGCTAGGGGTACAATTCACCATCGTCCCGTTGGATAGCGGCGATTCCACCTCCTTTACACGGAGGCATACCACATCACAAGTTCGAGTCTTGTCGGGACGACTTCTTTTTCTTGCCAGTCTCTCGGGTTCAAACCCCGCCCCACTATGCCCTCCCAGAAAAATGTGGATGTGTCTTGCATTTCCGGGAGGCCGCAGGTATAATGAGGCTGTTCGAAGACAACGCCGCCTTAGCTCAGCCTGGTAGAGCACTCGACTGAAAATTGAGGTGTCACTGGTTCAAGTCCGGTAGGCGGCACTTTTCTCCCCCTCGAATCAGCCAAATATGGGCGGAATGGAAACGGATGTCCAGCACAGATCGGGTCTTCGCTTGCGGTCAAGTCATTTCCTGCAAACCTGCTCAAGCGCTGGCCGGTCGTCCTCGCGGAAGCCGAGAAGTGCGACCTCTACTGCTCCAGGTGTCACCGGGAACTGGAAGAAGCGATACGGTTGTCTTCAAGCTAGGGTGGCGAAGAGCAGTGACACTCACTCTGACCAAGAAAAGCGAGACTCTCCCTTTTGGCGTTTTAGCGTCTTTCAGTGCCCTAGAATATTAGCTTAGTCTTTATGGTTTCTGAGCTTCGTTCCTTCCCCATCGTCGGCCATCGGGGCGCCCCGTACCTGGCACCGCCCGGCAATACCTGCGTCTCCCTGCGCCGCGCCGTCGAGGCGGGCGCCGAGATGCTGGAAGTGGACGTGCGCCGCACCCGCGACGACGTACTCATCCTGGACCACGAGAACGTTCACCTGCTCGATGGCGAGGAGGTTCCGCTCCGGGATAGGTCTTTCCACCAGTGGCGCCAGCATGGAGGCGAGTGGGGCGAAGAGCTTGCCACCCTCGACGATGCCTTCGCGCTGGCAGCCGAGGCCGATGTCGGCCTGATGCTCGACTTCAAGGAGCCGGGGGCCGAGTCGCTCGTCGCCCGCGCCATCCGCCGCTCCGGCTTCCCGCTTGCCTCGCTTCTGGTGGCGGGAGCGGGTGACATGAGCCGCCGCATCCTCCGCAGCCTCGACCCGCGCATCCCTCTCAGCCTCACCCTGGACATGGACGAGAAGCACCTGATCACGCCCGCCCTCCTCCTCGGACTTGACACCGAGGCCGTCACCTGGCACCACCGGCTCTTGACCCCCGAACTTGTGGATATCTTGCACCGGCGCGACAAGCTGGTCTACGCCTGGACCGTGGACCTCTCCGAAGACCTGCGCCGCATGCGCTACGTCTGCAAAGTGGACGGCATCATCACCAATAATCCCGACATGGCCCGCAAGATTTTGGGCTGACCCCTCTTGACAGCCACCGTCTTTTTGCAGTATACTGTGCATGTAACTCCCGCCGACATGGCTCAGTGGTAGAGCAGCTGTTTCGTAAACAGCAGGTCCGCGGTTCGAATCCGCGTGTCGGCTTCCTCCCCCTTCTTATCAATTAATCATAGGCTTGGCCGTTGTTGACACATCATCTCTTACAAAGAGGCTAAACGACCACAGATGTCATCCGCTTTGCCCCTTTTCGACCCTTGGGCGCCTCAACAGGGCTCCCAATCCATCGCTCAGAATCTTTCCCAAAATCCGTCGTTTACCTGGTAGGAAGCCCTCCACGAGTTCCGCCTTCACCGGCGCGTCACCCGCGCCCTAAAGATGCTCCACTAGTACGATGTCCAGCTCGGCGGCCTCGCCCGCTGGTCGAACGAGAACGCCGTGCCGCTGATCGGCCGGGCTGAGGCCGGACGCGCGCCCTTAACGCTCCGCCACGACGCGGTGTGCGCCAAAGCGTTTTTCCGCTGGTGCCAGCGGAACGACGTGATTGAGCGTGGCCTGCTTGCCACTCAGCAGATCGCGGGCCACAAGGAAACTCGGACGACGCTCCTGTACACGCAGCTTGACCCGGACTTCGTGCGGGGTGTTCATGACAGCGTGGGCGTGGTGAGCGGAGTTCTGGAGAACAGGCGGGCGTTGAAGCAACGCAAGCGGCTTGTCTGATGAGATGGCTTTGACCGCATCCTCCCAAACAGTGGGCGAGCAAAGCACACGCCCCTGCTTGCGATCCGGGATATGACACAGTTCGGGACAGGCGGCGCAGAATTAATGGAATTCCTCCATCGGTAGCGGCTGCGTTCTGGCTTGTGGTCGCAACGATTTGAAGGCTTCCCACACGAAGGGAAAGTAAAACAGGTGGACTGCGAGAAAATTCCTGAACACGCTCTAAAATTTGCGAGTCTTCAATCCAAGTGAACGGCAGAAGTTTAGGCCAGCCGTGAGAGCGAATGGTTCCCATGAAGGAAGAGTCCGAAGAGAAGAGAATGGTAACATCCATTCCCACTATTTTACCCGTCAGTTCCGGCCCTTGGATCGAGATAGCGAAGGTATCGAAGACCCTGTGGGGAGAATTAACACATGACGCTGAATAAAAATCACAGGTCACCCTGTCTGATTCTGCTTCTTTGTCTGTTCGCAACTCATGTCGCCGCGGCAGCCCCGGTGGCCCCGTACCTCCGGGTCGCCGTGGATCATCCCATTGTCGTCTACGCCGGCCCTAAAACCACGGTGACGCTCTACGCCCATCCCATCGGGTTCACACCGACGCGCATCACCTGGACCCAGGCGGCGGAGCGGATCAACCACCTGAACGCGAAGGGCACCGCGTCGTTCGTTCGACACGGCGTTGCTACCACCGCCGTTCTGCCGGCCAAGGGTGTTTACGAGTTCCAGGCGACGGCGACCTCGGCAGCGGGCAGTTTCACCGCCAAGACCTGGGTGCAGGTGTGGGACAACCGCACCGCGCTTGAGCCAGGCAAGACGCTGGGTACCAGCCCCGGCATCACCCCGCCGACATCAGTACGGCAATTATCGCCGACCCCGCCCGCCTACCAGCATCCCCGCGTACTGTTTACGGATGCCGACTGGCCGGAAATGCACAAGCGCGCCACGACGGGCAAAGTCGCCGGCTGGGGCATGATGACGATTCGCCAGTGGGTTAAGGACACATTCGACAACCCTCAGGTTCCCACCGGCAAGTTCGCTGCCGCGCTGGACGCCTGGGCGCAGGGCGGGATGACCGGCACGCCGCCCGACCCGGCCCCGCTGACCGCGGACAGCATTCTGTCCAGCGAGGGGCGCGGGGTGTTTACGGCCATGCTGCTGGACGCCTGCTATTTGCAGTGGCTGGACAATGATCCAACGCAAAGCCATGATCAGATGCCGAAGGCAGTCAAGCAGCGCGGGGCGTACCTAGCCCGGCTCACGGCGGCGGCGGCGAAGGTGCGCCTGAGCGCCGTCTGGGACCGCTCCACCGGGAAGTTCCACAACACCGGGCCGCTGGCGATCCGCAATTTTGACCAGCCCGGCGAACCGCCGGAGACGGGGGGGCTGTGTGATCTCGCCCTGGCCTACGACCTAATCTACAATTGGATGGAAGAGTCCCAGCGGCAGGACGCGCGCGACTTCCTGTTCGCGGCGGGCTGGGGACGCCACACGTCGTTTGGCGGCTGGGATCGGGGAACGCTGCGCCTTGGATCCGACCACAACGGCGACTTCGGCAACCTGAACGACTACGAGGGTTTGGTCGGCCTGGCGGTCGAAGGGGAAGAAGCGCAGATATCGATGGGTGTCCAGGCGGCGTTTGGCCATGCTAAGCCCAAGTCGCCTGAGGAGCGCTGGGTCAAGCCGGCAGACCCGTCCGACCCGGCGGCCTGGCCGACCGCGACGGTGGCTTCCGTCGAGAACGAGCAGCGCCAGATCGCCTGGCTGGTGGACTGGTTCACCACACCCTGGGGACTAGCGTCCAACCACCTGGCCTACCTAGGCTTTACCGCCAAGAACATGCTGCCGTCTACACTGGCCTACTCCCGGCGGGGCGAGAACCTCTTCGTGACCACCAATCTGTACCAGCTTGCCCTGCACGCGCTTCTGATCATCCATCCGGGCGAAAAGAGCAAAGTCTCTCCCCGAGGCCTGGGCGAGACGAACCTTGCCTGGTTCGACCACCACGACAGCGGCAGTTTCGGCCAGCGTGGGACCATGTGCATTCTCTGGAAGTACATGTACCCGGACGACCCGCTCGTTGATTACGTCTGGCGAGCCTACCTGCCCGACCAGGACCGGGACCCGCTGGTCTGCGCGATGTTCGGCCTAGACCCCAGTGTCGGCATTCCCGCCCAGACGCTGCCCAAGGTCGGAGAAACCAAGCATCTGCGAGACACAATTTTCGACCCCCAGCGCGGCGTCGTGGACATGCACAGCGCCTGGGACGACGACGCGGCAAGTCTATGGTTTGAATGCAATGGCTCGGACCCTTATGCCGGACATATGCACGCTGAGCGCAACTCGTTCGACTTCTTCGCCCTGGGCCGGACGTGGGCATGCGCGCCGGGCTACCACGAGACGATCAGCGATCTCCAGTCGGCCATTCTGGTCAAAGACCCGCGCTACGCTGACGACCCTGCGACTGGGGGCTTTCTTGGCGAAAGCGCCAGCTCCGCCACGCAGCACCCGCCCCTGCCGGACAGTCACCCGACCCCGCCCGGAAAGATTTTGCAAATGACCTCGGCGCCCGACCACGCCTGGACTCTGGTTGCCGGGGATGCGACCCTGGCCTACAACGACGCCTACCAGGGCAAGCGCGATATTGACACCGGGCTGCCGCTCTCATCGTGGCTGTACCCCGGCCTGGAAGACTACTTCCTCGCGCTCGATCCGAGGTTCCGCGACAAGTTCGCCCAGCACCTCATGGTCGGCAGCACGACCTACAACCCGATGCGTTCTGTTATTCGCACGGTGCTGTTCGTGCGCGGGCCGCGCCCGTATGCGCTGATCGTGGATGACGACGACAAGGACGGTGCCCCCCATGACTGGCAGTGGGTCATCAACTGCCAAATCAGCTTTGGCGAGCCGGAAAACCGCTTTGTTGATGCGAAGGGCAATGGCATTTACTCGTCCCTGGCGATGATGCCCGGCGCGACTGCCGACGAGGCCGTACTCTACCACAGCCCGATTGACGACGGGGACAAGCCCGGCCTGCCCCGCCTTTTGGTTCGGGACATCGGGCTGGCAGACCTGAAAGGCCAGCCCCCGATCCTCCTGCAATCGCGCCCGCCGGGCCGCAGTGACATTCCCTACCTGACCTACGGATTCGACAACAACCGGAAGGTGAAATCCGTCGAGCAAGTAGACTCGAACCGTGTGATTATCGAGCGGGATGGGGTGGCGAAGCCGAGCTACGCGGTGCTGATGATCCCGTTCCGCACAGGGGAACCGACGCCAGTCACAACCTGGAACGCGGACCGGACGATCCTGACGATTCGCCTCGGTCAAGGCATCATGCATACTATCCACTTTGACCGCGCCAACCCGGACGGTCGCACACGGCTAATATGGCGGCGGGCGACGCCTTCCGTGCCCTGATGACCGAGACGATGCCGCACTGGCAGACGCAGCGTGAAGAGCTAAACCTAGACGAGTTTTTGGGAATTCGTTTTCTGGCCAGTGAGTATGTGACGGGGAAAACCCACGGCGGCCGCATCGATACTCTCGGGTTAGACGAGAACGGCTGCCCCGTGATAATAGAATACAAGCGTGCGCTTAATGAGAACGTGATCAACCAGGGGCTGTACTACTTGGATTGGCTTCTCGACCACAAAGGTGAGTTTACCTTGCTTGTGATGAAGCAGTTCGGCCAGCCCGTGGCGGACATCGTGGAGTGGTCATCGCCTCGTCTGGTCTGTATCGCGGGCGATTTCACAAAGTACGACGAACACGCCGTTAGTCAGATTAACCGCAACATCGAGTTAATGCGCTACAAGCGCTACGGCACAGATCTTCTCCTTCTTGAGCTTGTGAATGCCAAGACCGCAGCGGGTGGAACCGCGAACGTCACTGCATCTAACACCGGTGCCGTTACGAAGCATCCAGGAACTAATACGAAGCATCCAGGAACTAAAGTGGCGGATAAGACGGCTTCCGAACTTCTCGCACAGGCAGGGACGTTACTTAACGATCGATTCGGTGCTCTCCGTGCCATGCTCCTAGCTCTCGGCGACGATGTCCAGGAGAACACCCTGAAATATTATTTCGCCTTCAAGCGGATCAAGAACTTCGCTTGCGTGGAGGTGCATCCTGGATCGGGGCAGCTCTTGGTGTACGTGAAGGTGAACCCGGACACGATAGTCTTGGAAAGCGGTTTCACGCGGGACGTCCGCAAAATCGGGCATTTCGGGACCGGGGAACTGGAAATCCGAATAACTTCAGATGCTGACTTGAAGAAGGCAGAATTGCTATTGCTCATGAGTTACGAGGCGAGCTAGCGCTCGCTTGCTGGAAGCAGGAAACTGAGGTGTACCCCTACATTCGGACCATGGACCGTGTGGGGCGGGGCTTGTCCCCCGCCCTTATCCCGCGTCCTGCATCGTAGCCGCCTGCCACATCGTCCAGTTGCCGCTGAACTCCCGCGTCCCGCCGCCCGGCTCGAATACCAGAAGCCGGGTCGCCACCTTGTCCAGAAAGAACCGGTCGTGGCTGACCACGACCACCGCGCCGGGGAAGTTCACCAGGGCGCGCTCCATCACCTGCGTGCTGGTCAGGTCCAGGTGATTGGTCGGCTCGTCCAAAACCAACGTCTGCGCCCCTGACAGCAGGCACTTCGCCAGGGCGACGCGGGCACGCTGGCCCCCCGAGAGAGTTCCGATGCGCTGGTTCAGGTCCATCTCGGAGAACTGAAGCAGGCCGAGAAATTTGTTGACCTGCTTTCGCTGGGCGGTGAACGCAAGGGAGCCGGCCCCACCCATGGTGTTGACCGCGTGCGTCACTGTGTCCTTCGGGTCCAGATCGTCCAGGATCTGGTTGAAGTCGGCAAACGAAGTGCCGCCGGGCCAGATGACCTCACCCGCGTCTGAGGCTTCTCCCCCGGTCAGCAGGCGCAGCAGCGTGGACTTGCCGCTGCCGTTGGGGCCGACGACGGCCAGCCGCTCGCCCCGCTGCACCTCGAACGACACGTCCGAAAAGAGGGCTGGGCCGCCGTAGGACTTCGACAGATGTTCCACGGCCAGCATCCGGTCGGGCAGCCGGATTCCCTGATAGATGGCTGTGACGACGACGTCCACCGGGCGCGGCTCGCGCCGCTTTTTCAGATCGGCTAGTTTGCGCTGGAGGCCGGGATTTGGGTTGCGCCTGGCCTCGTCCCGGTCGGAGATCGCTTCGGCCTCGAACGTCAGCAGCTCTTCTTCGTGCAGGAACTGGCGTTCCAGAGTCTTAAATCGGAACTGCTTCTCGCGGACATAGTCCGTGAAGCTGCCCGCGTACTCCTGGAACTGATAGTTTTCCACCTCGACCATGCGCGTCACCACGCCGTCTAGAAACTGCCGGTCGTGCGAGATTAGAAGGAGGCCGCCCCCGAATCCGTTCAGCCAGCCTTCGAGCCAAGCCAGCCCTTCCACGTCCAGGAAGTTCGTCGGCTCGTCCAGCAGCAGCACGTCCGGCGCTTCCAGCAGGATCTTGGCCAGAGCGGCCCGGTTGCGCCAGCCGCCCGAGAGCTGGTCAATCGGCCGGTCCCGGTACGCGGCGGCGAAGCCGAGCTTCGACAGCACGGTCTCAATGTGGCGCGCGTATTCCCAGCCGTCCCGCCGCGTCATCTCGTCCAGACCCGCCGCTTGCTTTTCTAAAAGCCGCTCCATCTCGTCCGCGTCCTCGACCGTCTCCAGCGCGGTTGCCACTTGTTCCAAGTCCGCCTCTAAAGCGCGGATGTCGGCGAACAGGTCTTCCAGCACCTGCCGGACCGAAAGCGCCCCGTCAAGCGCGGAGAACTGGGAAAAGTAGCCGACCTTCAGGCCCGCTTCCCGCTCCACCGCTCCTTCCGCCGGCTCGATCTGGTCTAAGATCAGCCGCAGCACGGTCGTCTTGCCCGCTCCGTTCTTGCCGATCAGGCCGACGCGCTCGCCCTCTTGGAGCTTGAAAAAGACGTTTCGCAGGACGAGCCTGTCCTCGTACTTCATCGTGACATTATTCAGTCGAATCAGGCTCATTCATGCTCCTCTGGCTTCCGGAATCTGGTAGTGCAAGGTATAATACCATTGGCGGGATAAGCATGTCTAGTGCGGCCCCGCCGCGCGAGGCACTGGAAGGGGCGACGCACCGGCTACGACTTTCACTCACGTGAGCCGCCCCTCGCGGCTCTGTTTCGCGAAATATGAATTTGGGTACACGGAACGCAAAAGAAGCCCCTCCGTCCTGCCCCCCATCGTTTAGGAAGCCCCGCAAGACATGTCCATCACATCTCTGCTGCCCTCGCGCCCCACTGACCCGGCCCCCGAAACTTCCGGCCGCGGAACGCTGTGGGAGCGCCTGGACCGGCCCGACTCGGCCGCCCTGCACGGGCTGATGGCTGGGGCCGTCTGGTTCCTCATCGCTGTGCTGCTCGGCTTGATTATGTCCAACGAGCTGACGACGCCGGACATCTTCGCCGGCATCGCCCCGCTCACCTTCAGCCGCCTGCGGCCCGCGCACGTCAACATGGTACTGTTCGGGTATCTGTCCACGGCCATGTTCGGCGCCTGGTATTTCATCGTGCCGCGCCTGTGCAAAACTCCTCTGCGCTCCAACCGGGCCGCGAACCTCCTGCTTTTCTTCTGGAACCTGGGCGTCCTGGCCGGCTCTATTGCCGTAGTCTGCGGCGACACCAAGGGCAAGGAATACGCCGAATACCCGATGTGGCTGGACTGGCCCCTCTTGATTATGATGTGCGTCAACGCCGTCATCATCTTCCAGACCATCGCCGCCCGGCGCGAGCCGAAGCTGTATGTCTCGCTCTGGTACATCGGCGGCAGCCTGGTCTGGATCGCCATGATGTTCTTCATCGGACACGTCATGTGGCACCCGTTTACGACCTATATGCTGAACGGACACAAGCACATCCTGTGGAACAACAACGTCGGCAGCCTCCCCGATGGGGCCGCCATCACCAACTTCCAGCGCACTGGGTCCCTGACGGGTCTGGACGACGCCGTTTATAACTGGTTCTATGGGCACAACGTCTTCGGCCTGTACATCACGACCGGTGGCATCGCCATCGTCTACTACATGGTGCCCAAGCTCGCCCGGCGCCCGCTTTACTCGCACCTGCTGTCGCTGATCGGGTTTTGGTCCATCGCCCTGTTCTATACCAACACGGGCATGCATCACCTGCTGCAAGCGCCGATCCCGAACTGGCTCAAGGTGTTTGCGGTCATCGGCTCGGTGGCCCTGATCATACCGGTGTTCTCCTTCAGCGTCAACATCTACATGACCATGCGCGGTCAGTGGGGGCAGATCCTGGAGAACATCCCACTGCGCTTTCTGCTGATCGGTGCGTTCCTCTACTTGTCCGCCTCCTTCCAAGGCACCATTCAGTCGCTGATCGCCGTGAACCGCTTCCTCCACTTCACGCAGTGGACGGTCGCGCACGCCCACCTCGCCCTGCTCGGGGCGTTCGGGTTCATCGCCTCGGGCGCGATGCTCTACATGGTGCCCCAGATCGTCCGCAAGCCACTGTGGAGCCGCAACCTCGGCGACGCCCAGTTCTGGCTGCTGCTGCTGGGCATCAACCTCTACTTCTGGGCGCTCACGGTGGCGGGTCTAGCGCAGGCCAGCGCTTGGGTGACACTGGGCGAGCATGTGGGCAAAGCCTATCCGATCGTGAAGCCGTACTTCTACCTGCGCTCGGTGGCCGGTGGCATGATCGTGGCCGCCGTCGTCATGCAGCTCGTTAACCTCTACATGACATTGCGTTACACGCCGGAAGACAGTAACGACAAGCGCCGCAAGGGGATCGCCGAACTGCAGGAGTTTCCCGCGCCGGCTTCGCAGTTCGACGACCGTGCTATCGCTGCGGACTAGAGCCGATTAGAAAAGTTAGACCTTCTCGCCATGAAAATGACACCGCTGACAGTCCTGTTCGGCTCGTTCTTCCTCGTGTTCGCCGTCGTCATCGCCATCGCCATCACGCCGGTGATCGTCTTCAACCCGCACCCGTCGCCCAACGCACACCAGTACACGGCGCAGGAGCTGAAAGGCCGCGAGCTTTACGTCCAGAACGGCTGCGTTTACTGCCACTCGCAGGACACCCGCCCGATGGACTGGGGCGAGGGCAGCGGCCTGGCCTCCCAGCCTGGCGACTATGCTTACGACTCGCCCCATCTGGTCGGCTCCTCGCGCAACGGCCCGGACCTGATGCACGAGGCCGGGTACCACTCCGACGACTGGCACATGGCGCACTTCCAGAACCCGCGCTACACCCGCCCTCAGTCATTCATGCCGTCCTTCAGCTATATCGAGGGCAAGGACCGCATCAACCTCATCGCCTACCTCCAGTGCCTCGGCGGCAAGGACGGCATGAAGCGCGCCCAGCAGCAGCGCGACTTGAAAGTCAATCTGATCAAGTACTACCAGAAGGGGCCGGGCGAGAATGTTGCCTACCTGAACTCGACCCTGCCCTCCGATTGGCCGTCCATCCCCAACCCTGAGCCGGTGACGGAAGGCTCCATCGAGCGCGGGCGCGTCCTCTACGTCGCCTACTGCGCGGGCTGCCACGGCGAGCACGGAGACGGGCGCGGCCCGTCCAAGCCATACCTGAACCCGCCGCCGATGGACTTCACGCTTGTCCAGGCGTCCGGGGCCAGCCCCCAGGGCAAACAGCCCGGTTACCACTACGACTACCGGAAGAACGAGGTCAGCGCCATCACGAATGGGGCTATCTATTACGTTCTGGTTGAAGGCATCCCCGGCAGCGCCATGCCGCAGTTCCGCGGACAACTGCCCTCGGAAAAGATGTGGGACGTCGGCAACTACATCGGCTGGGCCTTCATGGGCTGGAAGATGGAGCCGTACAGCGGGCGTTACGAGGAGCTGGCACAGCGCCAGCCCTGGGAGCACACCTGGGAAGTCGGCCAGAAGCGACTGGCTTCACGTTAGCCCCAGCTTCTGTTGAAACGAAAAGGGCCGCCCGGGAACAACCCCGCGGCCCGTTTACATGCCAGGACTTAACGATACAAGCGCCGCGCGCCGCGGAGGGTAGCGATCCAGAGGAAGCCGACCC
>JANOOM010000412.1:0-13940 GCA_031421335.1 Armatimonadota bacterium | reverse complement strand
TCGGGTGCAGTTGCGCCAGGGTCGGCGCTCGCGCCGGGGTTAGGTCTTCCGCCGGAACAAGTCCGTCCCCATGTTCGCCACCCGGTCCAGGAACAGCACCCCGTCCAAATGATCAATCTCGTGCTGCAACACCACCGCCTCGAAGCCCTCCGCTTCCACCATCACCGGCTCGCCGTCCAAACCCAGCGCCTCCACAGTCACGGATTGGAACCTACGGATGTTGGCCGTATAGTCCGGCAGGCTCAGGCAGCCCTCCCGGAAGAACTGTTCGCCCTCCTGGGCGACGATCCGGGGGTTGACCAGCACGAGCAGCCCGTGTCCGCCGGGGTGCTTGGGGTTGCGCGAGGTGTCCACAATCGTCAGCCGGGACAGGACGCCGATCTGCGGCGCGGCGATGCCCACCGTGCGCGGCGGGCAACTGTCCATCGTGTCCAAAAGATCCTGAGCGGCGGCGCGCAGGGCGTCGTCAATGCCGGCGGCGGGGCCGCACAGCGTTTTGAGGCGCGGGTCGGGGTAGAAGACGATCGGGCGTGCGGGCATGGGGCTACAGCGCCTCCGCGTCGAGGGCGCGCGCGCGGATGTCCACGCCCAGGCTGCGGCCAAGTTCCGCCAGGCTCTCGGCCATCTCGGCGCCGCCCGCCGCCACTTCCAGCAGCATGACATAGACCGGCGAGGCGGGCGACCCGGTCAAGCGCGTGTCCATATCGGTGATGTTCGCGCCCGCGGCAGCGAGTACGGCGGCGATCGCGTGGACGATGCCGGGGTGGTCGGCCCCGTAGACGGTCAGCAGCGTGTCCGGCGGCGCGTCGGCGTCGGCGTGGGCGTCCGGCACCGACTGGACGGTCACGGTCAGGCCCATCTCCAACGCGACCGGCGCGAGGGCGGCGCGGGCATCGTCTTCGGTCGTCCCGGACGGCAGCCGGGCCGCCACCATAGCGGCGAAGGCCCCGTGCAGGCGTGTCATGGAGATATCGTCGAGGTTGCCGCCCAAGTCCAGCAGGGCGCGGGCCAGCGCGGCGATGATGCCGGGCTTGTCCCGCCCCACGGCGGAAATGACGACGATGGGCGTGGCGATGGGCGTGGCGATGGGCGTGGCGATGGGGGGAGTGTCCATGGGGGCGATTATACCCGCCTCTGGCTAGGGAACGATATCGGTCCAGAGGGCGGCGGGGACAAACTGCGACAGGTGGCCGACATTCGCGGTGTCATCGGCAGCCTCCCTCGCGTTTGGCATCAGCATACCCGCGAGCCGCCCCGCCTCCAAGTTTCACCCCCGCCCCCAATCCTAGAGAGGAGCCAGACGACTCTTTCCCTTTCCCTCTGGGGGAGGGTGGCAAAGAAGGAGATTCCCGAACGCCTGTGGAACACTCTGTAGTATTCGCAAGCAAGGCAAGAAAGAAGCAAGAAAAGAAGCGGCAAGACGATTCATCGTGCCGGAACGCGGCACAAGGAGGCAGACATGCCAGAACTGGCCGAATTGCTGAAACTGCTGGTCGAGCGCGAAGGCTCCGACCTGCACCTGCGCGTGGGCGAGCCGCCCATCCTCCGCATCCACGGCGAGCTGACGCGCACCGAATTTCCCGCCCTGACGCCCGAAGATACGCGCTGCCTGGTCACCTCCATCATGAACGAGGACCGGCTCCGGGCCTTCGCTGAGGACCTGGAGCTTGACATGTCGTATGCGACCGATCAGGCCCGCTTCCGCGTCAACGTCTTCCAGCAGCAGGGACACATCGGGGCCGTCATGCGCGTCATCCCCATCGCCATCAAGACCATTGACGAGGTCGGCGCCCCCCAAATCGCAAAAGACATCGCCATGCGCCCGCGCGGGCTGCTGCTCGTCACCGGCCCGACCGGATCGGGAAAATCCACGACACTGGCCGCCATCATCAACCACATCAACACGCATCGCCGCGCCCACGTCATAACCATCGAGGACCCCATCGAGTTCATGCACGAGGACAAGCTCTCGGCCATCAACCAGCGCGAGCTGGGCCAGGACACGCACTCGTTCGCCGCCGCACTCAAGCACGTCATGCGCCAGAACCCCGACGTCATTTTGGTGGGCGAGATGCGCGATCTGGAAACGATCCAACTGGCGATCACGGCCGCCGAGACCGGACACCTGGTGTTTTCCACCGTCCACACCACCGACGCCTCCCAGACCATTGACCGGATCGTAGACGTCTTCCCCCCTGACCAGCAGCAGCAGATCCGCACCCAGCTCGCCGTCACCCTGCTCGGCGTGATCTCCCAGACCCTCCTGCCGCGCTGCGATGCCAAAGGCCGCATCGCCGCCTTCGAGGTCATGGTGGCGACACCCGCCGTCCGCAGCTTGATCCGCGAGGGCAAGACGCATCAGCTCAACTCGGACATCCAGACTGGCAGTCAGCACGGCATGGAGTCGCTGGACCACAACCTGCTCGCACTCGTGCAGGCCAAAAAAGTGCGCTACGAGGACGCCCTGGCGAAGTCGTCCCATCCGGGCGAGTTCCAGCACCGGGCGTCGGCCTTGAACCTGCTTCCCGCCAACACCCGCGCCCAGGCGGCGCACGGAGGACCCCATGAAAACCATTGACGACCTGTTGCGGATCACGGTGGAGATGGGGGGGAGCGACCTGCACGTCAAGGTCGGCTCCCCGCCCCTGGTGCGCGTGCGCGGCGAGCTGACGCCGCTCGCGATGGAGCCGCTTTCTGCGGCCCAGGCCAAGGAACTGTCCTACGCCGACCTGTCGCGGGCGCAGCGGACGCGCTTCGAGGAGGAGCTGGAGCTTGACTTCGCCTACTCCCTGCCAAATATCTCGCGGTTCCGGGGCAACTTGTTCTCCCAGCGCGGGCAGGTGCAGAGCGTGTTCCGGGTCATCCCGCTCCAGGTGCGGACCATGGAGGAGCTGCACCTGCCGCCGGTCTGCGAGAAGTTCGTCAACCAGCCACGCGGCCTGGTGCTGGTGACCGGGCCGGCCGGCTCGGGCAAGTCCACCACGCAGGCGGCGATGATTGACTATATCAACCGCCACTGCCCGCTCCATATCGTCACCATCGAGGACCCGATCGAGTTCATCCACACCGACCAAAAGGCGCTGATCAACCAGCGCGAATTGGGCCGGGACACACACTCGTTCGCCGCCGCCCTCAAACACGTCATGCGCCAGGACCCCGACGTCATTTTGGTGGGCGAGATGCGCGACCTCGAAACCATCGCGCTCGCCATCACGGCCGCCGAGACCGGCCACCTCGTCTTCGGGACCCTGCACACGACCGACGCCGTGCAGACCATTGACCGCGTGGTGGATGTCTTCCCGCCCCACCAGCAGCAGCAGATCCGGATGCAGCTCTCGGTCAACCTGGTCGGCGTCGTGTCCCAAACTCTCGTCCGGACGAAGGACGGGTTGGGGCAAGTGGCGGCCTTCGAGACCCTGGTCGGCATTTCCAGCGTCCGCAGCATGATCCGGGAGGCCAAGACGCACCAGATCACGTCCCTGCTCCAGACCGGCATGAAGCACGGCATGATGACCCTGGACCAGTCCCTCGCCAACCTGGTCAAGGGCGGCCTGGTGGACTACGAGAGCGCCCAAGCGCGGGCGCAGAACCCTGTCGAGTTCAAGAGTCAGTGCGGAGGCGCCGACCCATCCGCCGCGCCCGCGCCCAGCCACGCGCCCAGCCACGCGCCGGACACTGCGGGCGGCTTCCACGACGTTTCCGCCTCCGGCCCGCCCCATGCGGACCCGCCGCCCCCGCCCGCCCCAAGGCCGCCCCTGCCGCCGCCGACGCCGCACCGGACGCTGTTCGGGATCAAGCGGCCATGACACGGCTCTTTCTTCGGGAACACCGTAGGGGCGCGATTCATCGCGCCCTCTTTTTTCTTGCCTCACCCCTGCGGGCGTAGGCCCTGCGGGCGTAGGCCCTGTGGGACGAGGAGACGCGGCTGCACCGGCGCTGCCAGCTCGACGCCCTGTATTTCCACCTGTATGGGCTGACGGCGGGGGAGGCGGGCGAGGTCCTGGATACCTTCCCCATCGTCAAGCGCTCGGACGAGGCGCGGTACGGCGGCAGGTTCCGCACCCGCGACCTCATTCTCGGCTACTACAACGCCTACGGCGCGGGCAACATGGGGGCGTGGGTGAAGGGGTAGGGGGGCGAGCGAAGACAAGTGATTAAAATCACTCGCTCCGCCCAGATTTGTCCAAGGGACAAGTGAGTAGGTTCTCAGGAAAGGCCACCAGAGCAGCGGGCGACCGTGGGCGACCGTCGGCAACTGATCTTCTGTCCCCTGGACAGGTCGGGCGCGCAGCGAGTGATTTCAATCACTCGTCCGAACTTTCAGAACACGACGGGCGGAAAGGCCGTAGAGATCGTCGTCAGCCTTTTGAACTCGCACGTCGAACTGACTGCGGTCCATGAGGTCGGTCATTTCCTGGACTTCAAGGCCCTGGACCGCTCCACATTCTGGGCTTCGGCGAGCAGCCCGGCTCTCGCCCCGTGGCGTGAAGCGATCAAGAGGAGCCGCCCCTCTGCGTCGCGTCAACCCCGGTTGTCCGACATACGGGCGGGTTTTCTATTTCCATCCCCCAAACCAAGCTCTAATCAAGACAAACGGGAACTTGGCGAGTGCGGGTCCCATTCTATCACGTTATCACGGGGAGGCAAAGAATGAGCAATCGCGGGACGGGCGGCGTGAGCCGGGTGCGCTTCATCGAGATCCGCACGACGACGGCGTGGATGGTGGAGGGGGAATTGTGGCGGTTCCGGGACGGGGCGGAGATCGCGGTCGGCGACGCCAACGATCTGGAAGCGGCGGAGCCGATGGTGACCGGGGCGATCGCGCTGGGCCTGATCAACGCGGGCAAGGCCGAGGCGATGGCCGTCACCGAGCTTGAGAACGTGGACGAGTTGGAGGTGGAACAGGTGGACGAAGACTTCGGCACGGGGTTTTAGCAAGCTCTGAAGGGCGGCACCCGTCGTTTGTGGCTAGGGTATCTAACCCCTGAGCTGAGCGCTCGGCGCCTTCTCCGCCCTGAGCCGCGCCCTCTTCGCCGCGCCGGGGCTGGTCAGGCCGCCACTCTAGAAACCCAGGTGCGCCAGCGCCGCCACCCCGTAGGCCGTGCTCGCCGCCATCAGCGCCAGCACGCCCACCATGTCCCACCGGGCGGCCGCCCAGCGGGCCAGGCCCGAGGGCAACGTGGCGTTCAGGGCGGCAGTGTTGTTTGGGGTGCGGATCGTGTTGTAGATGGCCTGCTGCATGGTCGTGTCTCCTCGGGGTGCATCTCGCTTCGGTGATGGTCCTATTATGGACGACAGGCGGAGAGGCGGGTGCGGCGGGAGTCACGCGCGCCCTGTGAAATATGTCACACGGGTCTCGGAGCCGGCCTTGAAAAGCCGGTCTATTAACCGAGAAAAGCCGCTCTGCGGCTGTAGGGGCGCCGCTTGCCGCGCTCTCTTCCAGCGCCGCGCCTTCTTCCAGCGCCGCGCCCATATGCCGAGGAGGAAACCGGCGGCGCGGCGGGGAACAAGGCGGCATGAACAAGCCGAGCATCGCCCTCCTGCTCCTGACCGCCCTACTGCTGGCGGGCGCCGCCGTGCGGACGCACGCGGATCAGGCCGCGCCCGACCCGGCGGGCGCCGTCGCCCCCGAGCGGCTGACGCAGGGCGCGCTGTCCGCCCCGGAATACGCCTTCAAGCAGGAAGTCTACCGGCGGCACGTCGCGCGCGGCCTGACGTCCGGGCGACCGCGCGTTTTCGACCTGCCTTCCTCCGCCCTCGCGCCAATCCCCGGCACGCAGACCCTCATGCGCCGGGACGCCGCCGCCGCCCTGGGCGGGCTGCTCGGTGCCGCCCGCGCCGACCTCACCGCCGATTTGGACGCGCCGGGACAGGACGCCGAGACCACCGACCGCCGCGAGCGGGCGCGGCGCGTGGAGGCACTCGCCCTCGATAACGCTTACCGTTCGGCCTCGACGCAGTTCGGCATCGGGGACCGCAACTACGCCGGATATGCGGCCAGCACGCGGGCCGCACGGCTCCTCTGCCCCGGTGGCGAGTTCGGCCCGGCCGCCACCGATCTGCTGCGGGAGTATGTCGGCGTCCGGGTCGCCGCGCCCGGCTTCTCCAATCACCAGGGCGGCACGGCCGTGGATTTCGCCCTGCGCTGCCAGCCGGTGGCGGCCCCCGCCATCGTCGCCGCCCGGCTGGGGCCGTCAGCCGCCCAAGCAGACCCCTGGAAAGAGTCCTGGTTCTGGCTCTGGCTGAACCGCCGCGCGGGCGCGTTCGGCTTCATCGCTTATCTGCCGGAGCCGTGGCACTGGGAGTTCGCGCCGGACCGTGCCGGCAAAGGGAGGAGCTGACGCCGTGTCTGCCGCCCCCCTCTTCCTGCACCCCTTCATCCGCCCCTGCGTGCTGCCCGCCTTTCTGCTGCTCTCGCTCGCGTTAAGCTCCTGCGCGTCGCGCTCCGCGACGACCGCCACGCCCGCTTCGCCCGCCGTGCCGCTCTGGGCCGACGCCGAGCGGGCTGCCGTCGTCACGTTCTGGAACCGGAACGGCCGGGTACGCGTCTCTTTCGACCGACCGCGCGCCGCGCTCACCCCCGAAGCGTCGGAGTGGTTCTTCGCCTACGGCCGCGCCCTGCGGCAAGCCTCGCCCGCCGAGGCCGCCGCCTGGCAGGCCTGGACGGACGCGGAACTCGCCCGCGACCGCCGGCAGGCCGCCCAAACGGCAGGCATTGCGCCCGACGGTCCCGACCCGCCCGCGCCCGGCTTGATCCCCGCCGGGCTGCTGCGGGCGGTGGGCGACCCGCCCCCGCTGTCCGCCGCCGTCGTCCCCAAGCGCACCGTCATCGCCCTGGAAAGCGGCCTGCCACTCGTCTACACCGCGCCCATCCCCGTCGGGCCGCGCTACCCGTTCCTGCGCTCCGCCGAGGGCGTCATCTCGGGGGGCGAGCCGCTGAAGCAGATGCCGGCCGCCGGCCTTGACGCCCTGATGCGGGAAGCGGGCCTCTCGCCCTTCGAGGCGCATGTCGTCGGGGCGGTGTCGCAGCTGGAAGGGGGGTTCGACGCCGTGAACACCTACGATACCGGGTTCGTGTCGGTCGGCTTCATCCAGTTTATTACGAGCGCGGGCGGGGACGGCTCTTTGGCCTCCGTGCTGGCTTCCGAGAAGAAAGACGACCCCGCCGACTTCGCCCACTTCTTCCATGACCGGGGCATTGATGTCACACCGGGCGGCCTGTATGCGGTCCTCGACCCCGCGACGGGCGCGGAGCTTTCCGGGGCGGACGCGGTGCGCGTGACCATCCGCGACCCGCGCCTCGTCGCCGCGTTCCAAGCGGCGGGCCGGAGCAGCGTTGCCTTCCGCGTCGCCCAGATCCGGGCCGCGAAAAGCGGCTACTACCCCGCCGCCGACCCGATCACGGTCACGCTCCCCGGCGGCGCGACGCTGACCGGGACGGTGGGCGACGTCCTCCACAGCGAGGCGGGCATGGCGACCGCCTTCGACCGCAAGGTCAACCGGGGTCACGTCGCCCCCGAAGTCGCCGCCGCCGTCATGGCAGTGATGACCGCGCACGGACTTTCGACACTAGCTCAGGTCGCTCCCTACGAGCGCGAGGTCATCGCGGCCATCAAGTACCGCGCCGATTTTCTGGCGGACAAAGCGCTGGGGCAGCCGCCCGACTTGCCGCACTAAAGGGACGGGGCGCCTGGGGCAGACTTCGGTGCAGCGGAGGCCCGGAGCAACCAGAAATATGACACTTTTGCTCGCATCGCCCGTGTCGAGTCGTGTGCGCGAGGCACAGCTCGTGGAAGAATATCACGCCCTGCGCGATCAGGAAGAAGCGGGACGTTCTCCGGCGCGCAGGCGGTGCAGCTCCTTCAGGTCGAGGCGGAACTTGACCGCCTCGAAGACCAGGACCCCATTGAGCAGGACCCTTTTAGAGCGTTTAGAGGACGTTCAGGAGAGAGTCGACCCGCCCGTCTTTGCGCCCGCCCCGCCCATCCTCTGACCCCGCCCAGAAAGGGAGCCCATGACTCAGCCCACCCCGGACTTCGGCCCGAATGTCCTCGTCTTCGACCCCTCTATGCCCCGAGAGGCCATCCAAACGGCGCTCGATGGCTTGTTCACCCAGCAGGAAGAAAACCAGTTCGGCCCCGAGCGCTACGCTTATCTCTTCAAGCCGGGCTTGTACACGCTCGACGTCAATGTCGGGTTCTACACCCAGGTACACGGCCTGGGGTTGTCGCCGGGCGACGTCGCCATCACCGGCGCCGTGCGCGTGGAGGCGGGGTGGCTCGGCAGCGGCAACGCCACTTGCAACTTTTGGCGGTCCGCCGAGAACCTCGCCGTCTCGCCCACCGGGGCCGACCCGATGCACTGGGCGGTCTCGCAGGGGACCTGGTTCCGCCGGATGCATATCAAAGGCGACCTGGATTTGTGGGACCGGGGCTGGTCGAGTGGCGGCTTCATGGCGGACTGCCACGTTGACGGCCGGGTGCGGTCGGGGTCGCAGCAGCAGTGGTTCTCGCGCAACGACTCGTGGGACAAGTGGGAGGGCCATAACTGGAACATGGTGTTCCTCGGGGTTGAAAATGCGCCCGCTGGGGACTGGCCCGACCCGCCCCACACAGTCATCGCGCAAACGCCGCTCATCCGCGAAAAGCCGTACCTCTTCATTGACGCGCACGGCGACTACGCCGTCCGGGTGCCCGCCCTGCAAACCGAAGGCACGCGGGGAGTCAGTTGGGGGGGCGGGCCGGTGAGGGGGAAGACGGTGCCGCTGGCTGAGTTCACCCTCGCGCACGCGGGCCGGGACACGTCCGAGACCATGAACGCCGCCCTGGACGCGGGGCGGCACTTGCTGCTAACGCCCGGCGTTTATCACCTGGAAGCGGCCCTACGGGTCACGAAGCCAGGGACGATCGTCCTGGGCCTGGGCTTCGCCACCTTGATCCCTGACAACGGCACGGCTGCCCTGGTCGTCTCGGATGTAAACGGCGTTTCCATCGCGGGCATTGTCTTCGACGCGGGGACTGTTGAGTCGCCCGCATTGCTGCAAGTCGGGGAAGAGGGCAGTGCGGCGGACCATGCCCAGGACCCCACCTTCCTGTACGACATCGTCGCCCGCGTCGGCGGGGCCACGGTCGGGACGGCCTCGGCCTGCCTGGTCCTCAACAGCCGCCATGTGGTGGGTGACAACCTCTGGATCTGGCGGGCCGACCACGGGGCCGGGGCGACCTGGGAGGGCAACCGGGCGAGGAACGGCATCGTCGTGAACGGCGCCGACGTCACCGTCTACGGCCTGTTCGTGGAGCACTTCCAGGAGTACCAGACCTTGTGGAACGGCGAAAGGGGCCGCGTCTTCTTTTATCAGTCCGAGCTGCCCTACGACGCCCCCACCCAGGAAGAATGGCGGCATGAAGGCGCAAGCGGCTTGGTGAACGGCTTCGCAGCCTACAAAGTCGCCGACGGCGTGACAGCCCACGAGGCATGGGGGATGGGCGTCTATGCCGTGTTCATTCACTCATCTACCAAATGCTTCAACGCTTTCGAGGCGCCTGCCGCGCCGAACATCCGCCTGCGCCACCTGACCTCGATCTGGATTGTCGGCCGGGAGGGCACTGAGATCACGCACGTTGTCAGCGGGATGGGGGGGACCGTCGGCGCCGCCGGCATCAAGGCGACGGTGGCCTCGTTCCCGTAGGGGGACACGGGGCTGAGGTTTTATCAGCAGGGCGGTCATTTTCAGAGAACTTGGTCATGGTCGTTTCTCCTACGAACGGGTTACTTCCCTGGCCCTAGCACGATCTTGACATTCTCCGCGGTCGTCGGTGGAATCACTAACCCTGCCGCGCTCTTGACCGTCTCGGACAGTGCGCCGTAAATGTCTCGCAGGGCTGCAGTCGGTTCCACAAACTGGAAACAGCCCCCTGTAACCACCCTGTCTTTGGGAAGGGAGCTGTTGCCTATTCTCATGCCGCTATGCCATAATGGGCGTATGGAACAAATGGGCGTATGGAACACGCCAATCGCCCTTTATCCCTCGGATGGGAACGGGGGGGCGGCGCCCACCGAGACGAGGAAACGCCCATGAAAATCCCACGCCCGACCACTTGGTCCTTTGCGCTCGCGCTTTTGGTCCTCACCCGGACAATTCCCCGCCAAGGACGATCAAAAGTAGTACGACGGAACAGGCGGGAAGGGATGAGCCTGACCACGACGGGCCTCGCCGCCTTCCTTGCCGCCATCCTCTGCTGCACACCCGCCTTGTGCGCGGACAGAGGGAACCTCACCATGCCACAGCCCTCAGATACGCGTGGACCGGTCGTCAGCGCCCGGATGACCGTCGCCGCCACGCCGGAAGGCGTCCAAGCGACGGGGTATCGGGGCATGACACTGCCTGACGTCCCCCTCCCCTGGAAAGCTCAGTGGATCGCCCCCGCGCCGGGTCCGGGCGAGGCCCTGCTGCGGAAAGAGGTCGTGCTGAACAAAGCGCCTGAACACGTCCAGGCCTGGGTCACAGCCGGCGCCGCGTTTCGTTTCTACGTCAACGGGACCCTGGCCGAGCGCGGGCCAGCCGATCAGGGCCGGGACTATGACGGGGGATCCTCACGCCACTGGTTCTACGACAGCCGCGACCTGAGTTCCCTTTTCCGCAAGGGCGGCAACACCCTGGCCGTCGTCGTTCAGGATGGTGCCCCATTTCTGTTCCAGGCGCGGGTGCAGGGGCCGGGCGGTGCGGCGGAGACGCTGGTCAGTGACAGGACCTGGCGCGGGACCCGGACCGAGCATCTGACCGATGGCGGCTACCACTTTGACGGCACGAAGGAGCCGGTCGGATGGCACGCGCCGGGCTTCGACGACTCGGCCTGGCCCGCTTGCATAGTCTCCAAAGGCGTTGCCGACCCTCTGACCCTCAGCGAGCTGCCGCCCTGTATGGAAGCGCATTTCCCGATCCTGGGCATCAGCAGTGTGGACGGGGGCGTTCAGGTCCCCCAAGTGCCGTTCGCCGCCGGGCATCCGATCGTCGTCACGTCCGACGGCAGCTTTACCGTCCGCTTCCCCCGCATCCTGTCCGCCTATTTGGGCATCAATGTCAGGGGCGGAGCGGGAGCGCAGATCGAGCTTCAGCCGAACGAGCTGAACACGCCGGGCGCGAGTAATCAGTCTTCGACGCTCACCTTGCGGGACGGCCTGCAATACTTCGAGGCCCCCGGTTTCAGCAGCGTCGGCGTCATTCATGTCAAAGTGAGCCATGTCACCACGCCCGTGGAGATTCTGGACGTGTCGGCGAACTTCACCTCTCAACCCGTCGCTTACCAAAGCTCGTTTGCGTGCAGCGACGAAGCTCTGAACGCACTCTGGAAGTCCTGCCGCTGGTCCACCCAGATCTGCCTCCAGACCTGGCACCTGGACTCGCCCCAGCATCAGGAGCCCATCTCCGACTATGGGGACTATCTGATCGCCGACCGGGTGGCCTTCGACGCCTTCGGTGGCAGCCCCGCCCTCGCTCGCCAGGACCTCCGCAAGTGGGCCTGGGTGATGCAGGACCGGGACTACCACACGTTCCACACCAGCTACACCCTACTCTGGCTGCAATCCCTGATGCAGTATTATGACTACACGGGCGACGTCGGCACGGTCAAAGAGCTGTCGCCATACGTGTTTAAACTGCTGGATCGGTTCGCCGGCTACCGGGGCAAGAACGGGCTGATCTCGGACGCGCCTAATTACATGTTCATGGACTGGGTGAACATCGCGGGCTTTACTGCCCACCACCCGCCCGCCGTGATCGGGCAGGGGTATCTTACGGCGTTCTATTGCCGCGCCTTATCCGACGCCGCCCGCGTGGCGTCCCTGAGCGGTGACGCGGCTCGAGCCGACGGCTACGCCCGGACGCGGCTCGAGGTCGTGGGAGCCTACAACCGCGAGCTTTGGGACCCGGCCAAGGGCCTGTACCGAGACGGCAAGCCGTTCCAGACTTCCGTAAAGCCCTCCAGGTGGATACCCGCCGACACAGATATCGAGACGTGGAGCGCCCAGAACAACGCCCTGGCCGTGCTCTACGACATCGCCCCCAAAGACCGGCAGCGGGCCGTCATGGCCAGCACGATGGCCCAGAGCCCCTGGAACGTGCGCCCATACTTCATGCACTACGTCCTCAGCGCCATGGCCCACGCGGGCCTGTTCGACCTGGAAGGGACGGCCTGGCTAGGCAAGTGGCGGCTCAACCCGGAGACGCAGACGTCGCTGGAGATGGGCAGCGAAGGCGACCTGAGCCACGGATGGATCGCCACGCCTCTGGTCCAGATGTCCGAGCAAATTCTAGGCATCACGCCCGCCTCCCCCGCCTTCAAGACGATCTCTGTTCGTCCGACCCTCTGCAGTCTGCAGTGGGCTAAGGGCCGTGTGTCCACCCCGCACGGACCGGTGGACGTATCCTGGCAGCGGGTCAAGGGGGGCCTGACACTGTCCGTCACCATTCCGCCGGGCACAACTGCGGACGTCGCCTTCCCCGCACCCGCGCCCGATGCGGTGATTACGCTGAACGGCAAGCCCTTCTGGGCCGGCGGCCGGTCCATCGGCGCGGTCAAGGCTGCGCGCGAGGGCGAGGCGGTAGTGGCCCAGATCCCACCAGGCGTATCCGTGTTCAGCGGGCGCGGGCTGGGGCTGCCCCCAGTCCCCATCGCCGCCGGGCTAACACCGGTCGCACGCGTTCGCACGACCTCGCAGGCGGCGTTTGAGGAAGACCTGGTGCCCGGAAGCCTGGTCGCAGTGGGCAGCGCGGACTGCACGGCGGCCCTGGAGTTGGGGGCCGTATCCCTTGGGGGAGGCTCGGATGCCAATGCCCTCCGCAACGGCACGACGAAAAACGGATCCGGCGGTCCGGACACTCAAGACGACGGGAAGACGTTCCGGGGCTATGGGGCGGGCAGTTCGCTGACCTTCACACTGAACACGGCCAGCCACCCAGCGGGCTACGACCTGTCCCGCATCGCAACGTTCGCCGGACACACCGACAGCCGAGCTAGCCAGCGATATTCGGTCTCCGTGGCACTCGTTTCTGACCCCACCAAGTTCACCGTCCTGATCCCTCCCGCCTCCATAGATTGCGCGGGCGGGTCGTCCGAGATCGTGACCCACGTCCAGGCCGCGGGCGTGGCGACCCTCCGCTTCGACTTCCAGGATGGGCCGGCCGGCTTCTGCGTTTACCGAGAGATCCAGGTGAGCGGCCACCCACATTAGATCTCTTGTCTGGGCCCCTGCTAGTAAAAAAGCAACGCCCCGCCTTTTACTCCACTGCGGAGCGCAGCGACTAGGAGGCGCGGGCATCCGAAAGACTTGTCGGGGCGCGATTCATCGCGCCCTCTTTGGTCGGGGCGCGCCCTCCGCGACAAAAGCGGGCGCGGGCCGGTATACTCAGGCCATGAGTACACGAAAACACAAGACCGAGAACCAGGAGTTCTACCGCTACTGCCGCTCCTGGGACCTAGAACCCTTCGCGCGCCCGGTCGCCGATGCCTTCCTGCACGACCTTTTGCGGCGACTGTACGACCTGGACGGGGCGGGCGGCGATGCCCACCTGGTCTGTGATGCGGGGCACTATGGGAACGAGACCATCGAGTGGTGCTTGCAGAACCTCGCCGAGCGGCCCGAAAAGTGCCACCCAGACCCGGAAGTCCGCGCCCTCTCGACGACCACCCTGCTGGCCTACCGGAGCCTGCCGGTCAGCCGCCGCGCCCGCCTCTACAGCAAGCCCTTCTAGGCGGCCCGCTCCGCCCTACAGGCCCAGATGCGCCAGGGCGAACACTCCATAGGCCGCGCTCGACCCCATCAGCGCCAGCACGCCCACCATGTCCCACCGACCCGCCATCCGCCGCGCCAGGCCCATGGGGCGGGCGGCGGGCGCCGTGGTGGTCATCGTCAGGATCGTCTTCTGAGTGGCTTTGATGCTG
>JANOOM010000411.1:0-11010 GCA_031421335.1 Armatimonadota bacterium | reverse complement strand
GCGTCGTCGTCTTCCGGCTCGGCGAAGGGCTTGTAGGCGCGGTAGATGGTCTTCCACAGGACGTAGCCCATGACCATGTTCTCGTCGAGAGCCGGGTTGCCCGAGCCAGCGCCCCGGTCGCCGCCGAAGCGGGTGGCCCAGAAGGCGCCCGTGCCGTGGCGGCCGTCGTCCACGCGGGTGCGGAGGACGCTCTGGATGAAGTGCTCGGAGGCGTCTTTGTTGCGGCTGTCAATGCAGGCGACGATGCCGATCTTGGCGTTTATAATCGTGATGGCCTCGTGGATGTTCTTCACTCGTGTCAGGACGCCGACCGGGCCGAAGATCTCGGTCGTGTAAAGGACGTTCTCGGGGCCGACGTTCTCGATGATAGAAAAAGGGACATAGTAGCCCTCGTCGGTCAGGGCGGCGGTGATTGGGACCTGATGGCCGAGTTTGGCCCCCTGCCCCACCGACTGCTCGATCAGGCCGAGGACACGGACCTGCTGCTCCTCAGACACCAAGGGGGGGAGCGAGTAAAGGCCGGGCGTCTTGTCGGCGTCGGCGAGTTCAGAGGAAGAGCCGTCGCCGGTGACGATGCCTTTGGTTTCTTCCAGAACGGCGGCGAGGAAGGCGTCGTAGACCGGGGCGTCACACAGAACTTCCTGAATGGAAGTGCAGCGCTGGCCGCCGGTGATGGTCTTGCCGTAGACGAAGTTCTTGGCGGCGCGGGCGATGTCGGCCTCGCGGTGGACATAAAAGATGTTGATGCCGCCGACTTCCTTCATCACACGCTTGCCCAAGCCGCTCGCCGCAGAGTCCACAGCGTCGCCGACGGCTTTGCTGCCCGTGAACGAGAGGCACTTGACGAGCGGGTGCGTGGCGACGGCCTGGCCTGGCCCGACGTCGCCGCTGACCATGTTGAAGGTGCCGGGCGGGACCGAAACGTTCAGCGTTTCTTTAGCCCAAGTAAACGCCTCGTCGAGCGCGGCGGCGATGGCCTGGGAGGACTCGGGGATGAGGTGGGAGGGCTTCCAGACGACGGTGTTGCCGGTCACGAGTGCGGCGAGGACCTGGGCGACGGGGATGGCGACGGGGAAGTTGAACGGGGTGATGATGGCGGCGACGCCGCGCGGCTCCAGGCGGCTCTCCATGACCACGCCGTCAATGTTCTTCTGGTAGGTCTCGCCCTTGAGCGAAAGCCCCTGGGGGGCGACGCACTCGACGACGCCGATGGCTTCGTCGAGGTCCAGCTTGCAGTCGAAGAGCGTCTTCCCCATCTCGCGGCTCATGGTCTCCTGGAAGTCCGTGAAGCGGGCGTAGAGGATCTGGGCCAGGTGCAGGAAGATCTTGGTCTTCATGTTGCCGCTGACCGCACGCCAGGCGGGGAAAGCGGCCTCGGCAGCGCGCATGGCCCCGTCCACTTCGGCCCCAGTCGTCTCGGAGACGTGGCCGAGGACCTGAGACTTGTGGGCGGGGTTGAGGTTCGGCAGCAGGATCTCGGAGGACGAATCGCGCCAGGCGCCGTTGACGTAAATCTGGTAAGTGGTGCCGGTGGACTTCTGGCTAAACTTGGGGACGAACATTTCTCTCTCCTAGCGAAGGGACAGACAGGCAAGAGCGGTGATCTCAGCGATCTCGCCCAGGGCGGCGCAGAGCGGCGGGTTCAGGCCACCGAGGAGGCGGTTGGTTCCGGCCGCGGACGGTGCGGCGACGATGGCGGCGGCCAGCAGGGCCAGCAGGCCGCGCGTGGGCAGCACGGCCGCGCAAACGATGGCGACGCCGGAGGCGACCAGGAACTCGGTCGGCCCGGCTTCGGCGAGTCCCGGCTCGTCCCCGCCGGTGCGGGCGACGGGGAAGGCGCTGAGGGAGAAGGCGGTGGCCCAGCCCCCGACGGCGCCCGCGACGATGAGGGCAGGCCAGGCGATGGTGGGCACCAGGGCGGACAGGAAGGCGAGCCGCAGGGCGAGGCAGGCCCCGCCCGCGATCAGGCCCGCCGTGCCCCGGCGCGGGTCGCGCATGATGGCGAAGGCGCGCGCCCGGTCGCCGCCCGCGCCGCGCCCGGCGATGCGGTCGGCAGCGCGGGCGACGCCGCCTAGGCCGCGCCCGCCGGTGATGACAAGCCCGGCCGTCAGGGTCAAGGCGGCGGCTACGAGGGGCTGACCACTCCACAGGCGGCTGCTTGCGGCCCAAACGGCGGCCAGCAGGATGCCGACCAGGGCGCCGACGATGGGGAACAGGAACACGGCCTGACGCGCCTGGGCACGGGTCGTCGTCAGGCCTGGCTGGGCCGGCAGGCGCGTCAGGGCCTGCACCGCGAGGGCGAATGAGTTCCACATAAGCGTTAAGGCACGAAAAGGGGCAGGGCGCTTGGAACCACGGAGATCTCCATGGGCGTCCCGCCGAAAGTGTCGCCGTCGAGCTGCGCCTGGATCGGCGGGTCGGATTCGAGGATCAGGTTCTTCCCCCGGTAATAGCGGACGCGCGGGTTACGCAGGTGCCGCCGGGCCACGACCGCCATCATTTGCGAGGCGAAGCCGACGCGGTCGCCGCGCGCCCGCTCGAAGACGCAGACGTCCAGCCAGCCATCGTCCAGAGCGGCGAACGGGGCTAGCTTGATCCGTCCGTAGGCGTAAGAGGCCGCATTGGCGACGACCACCAGGAACGCCTCGGAGCGGACCTCCTCGCCGTCCAGGTGCATGCGGATGTGGGTGCTGCGGTACGTCGCCAGCGCCCCCGCCGCTGCGAAGGCGTAGGCGGCGGGTCCGAGGAACGCCTTCACGGGGCGCAGGACCTCGCGGACAACCTGGGCGTCGAACCCAAAGCCGGCCATCAGAACGAAGTGGCGCCCGCCCGCCCGGCCCACGTCAATGCGGCGCGTCCGCCCCGCCCGGAGCAGGGCCAGCGTGGCGTCGAGGTCGGAGCCGGGCAGGCCCAGCTCGTGGGCGAGGACGTTCTGGGTCCCCACCGGCACCAGGCCGAGTGGCAGCGCCCCGTCGGGGCCGGGAGCAGCCAGCAGGCCGTTCACCACCTCGTTCACCGTGCCGTCGCCACCGGCGGCCAGCACGGAAAGATAGCCGCCCGCCACCGCCGCCCGCGCCGCGCGCTCGGCGTCCCCAGGACTGCGCGTGACCAGGATGCCGCCGAGAACGGGGGCCAGCGCGGATTGCAGCGCTTCCAGCGCCTCTTGGGGCCGCCCTTGCCCCGCCGCCGGGTTGACAATCAGGAGGGACTTCATCCGTTTGGTTTATTGTAGCACACGGCGGCACACGAATTGGCCTAAAGAAATGTCCGCACCATGCCGATATTCGGGTCATGAGGCCGCCACCGGCGGCGCCGCCAACGTTCGGGCCCTAGGAAGATTTATCCGATATGCACAACCTCACCCCTGCCCCCCGCAAGAACGTCCGCCCGCGCCATGCCGCCGGGTTCACCCTGGTCGAGATCATGATCGTGGTGCTGGTCATCGGGGTCCTGCTCAACATCGCCCTGCCATCGCTCGTCAGCGCGCGCGACAGGTCGCAGGCGCGGTCCTGCGTCAAGAACATGAATGACTTCATGGTCGCCAAGGAGCAGTACGCGATGGACGGCAAAATCGCGGCGAACTCCGCGACTTCGGTAACGTGGGCCAATCTTTCTCCGTATGTAAGATCATCACCGAACACGAGCGTGACGCTCGGCCCGACCTGCCCCTCGAGCAGCACGAACTATTACAACTTTAATCCGATCAGCCTGGTGCCGACTTGTTCCTATTACCAGTCCACCTACAACGCCGGCAACCCGCTGGCGCTGCACACGCTGTAACACTTCGAACACTTTTTGCGCGATTTTTCCCTGTGACACCGGCTTGTTTTCCCTGTCATAACTCAGCCCCCGCCGTCAGGCGGGGGCCTTTTTTTGTCTGGGGCGGTATACTCTGCCGATGCCGATGCCACAAACAATCGTCGTGTTCCCCGAGTGGGTCGCGGCGCAGGACCCCAGCCACTGGTTGACCCCCTCAGAGATGGCGGCTTATGATGCGTGGCAGTCGCCCAAGCGCCGTGCGGAGTGGCTGGCGGGGCGGCTGGCCGCCAAGCGCCTTGCCGGGGACTTATTCGGGCTGGAACCGCAGGCGTTCACGGTCGGGCGCGAGGGCGTCGCGCCCTGCCTCGTCGGTGCCGACGTGCCGCCTGTGCTGCTGTCCCTCTCCCACAGCCATGGACTGGGCGCGGCCACGCTCTCGGACGGGCGACAGGAGGGGAGCGCCGGGATCGACGCGCAGCGCATCCGGCCCGTGCATCGCGGCCTGTGTGCGCGCGTTTTCACGGCGGGCGAGCGGTCGCAGATCGCCGCGCACTTCGGGGCGGAAGACGACCCGGCGGGGATGCTGCTGTTCTGGGCTTTGAAGGAGGCCGCGATCAAGGCCCGGCGTGCGGCCTGGGGGCGCCCGCTGCGCGAGATCGAGGCGCGGATCGTGGGGGGCGGGGGAGAGCTGGAGGAGGGGCGGGCGGTGGTGGAGATGACCGGGGAGCCGCCGCTGTCGGGGGCTTTTGAGCGGGTGGAGGGGTGGTGGCTGGCGCGGGCGGTGCTGCCGCATGGCTAGGTGGCGGGGACTTGTGGAACGTCGCGGCGCCATAAGATTATCAGGCCCGCGACCAGCAGCACTGACCCGAACAGGACGACGGCGCTGCGGTCGGTGAGCGAGGTCACGGCCCAGAGCGCGCCGGCGAGGCCGCCGAAGGCGGCGCCGGCCGAGAGCCAGGTCGCCGACTGGGGTTCCACGTCGCCGCGCCGGACGTAGATGAGCATCACCGGCAAAGAGGCCAGGACGAGGACAACCAGGGCCGTCCCCTGGGCAGCCTGCGGCGGCATCCCCAGGCCGTAGATGGCGGCGGGGACCATCAAGACGCCGCCCAGGCCGAGGACGCGGGAAATAATACCCACGGCGGCGGCGAGGAGAGCGGCGGCGGGATAAAACCACAGGTGGTGGGTGAAACCAGCGTGCCACGGGGCGTGCGGCCCGAGAAACCCAAGCCCCTGCGCCAGCATCGCCAGGCCGCCCAAGACGATCATGGTCCCCCAGACCCAGGGCAGGCGGTCCAGGGCCGGCAGGCGCGCAACCAGGCGCTCGCCGCAGGCCGCGCCGACGACCTGGAAGACGGCGAGCAGCAAAGCCAGCCAGGCGAAGACGTAGCCGTGCTGGGCGTAGGATAGGATGGAGGCCAGCGCAGCGAAGAAGGTCACCGCCAGCCCCACACCCACGGCACGGGTGGGGCGCAGGCCGAGCAGCGACCGGACGGCGGGGACGGCGAACACGCTGCTCGCCGTGGCGGTCAGGCCGGACAAGACGCCGAGCGGCAGGCCGAAGAGGAACAAGATCACGTTTTTGAGGTACGATAAGTTGGGACGCGCCATGATACCGATTATACCCGACCTGCCTGTCTGCCATGTCATTTCCTGCTCCGACCCGGTCCCCTACCGGGACGCCCTCGAGCGGCAGTACGCGCTGGCCGAGCGGCGGCGGCTCGGCGCCATCCCGGACACGCTGCTGCTGCTGGAACATCCGCCGGTCATCACGCTGGGGCGCGGCAGCCGCGAGGCGGACCTGCTGACAGGCGAGGCAGACCTGAACGCGCGCGGCATCACGGTGGAGCGCGTGGACAGGGGCGGCGAGGTCAGCTATCACGCGCCGGGCCAGCTCGTCGGCTACCCGATCTTGGACTTAAAAGACCATGGGCAGGACCTCCACCGGTATCTGCGCGATCTGGAAGAAGTCATCATCCGCACCCTAGCCGTTTACGGGCTGCGGGGGGAGCGCGTAGCGGGCCGCACCGGCGTCTGGGTCGGGGACCGGAAGATCGCCGCCTTGGGCATTAAGGTCTCGCGCTGGATCTCGCTGCACGGATGGGCGCTGAACGTCACGACCGATCTTGGACCCTTCCGGCGGGACATCGTCCCATGCGGCATCTCGGACCGCGACGTGACCTCACTGGCCGAGCTTCTGCCCGGTGCCGTGCCCCGTCGGGCGGATGTGGAGCAAGCGGTTCTGACGGCGTTTGCAGAGGTCTTCCAGGTCACTCTGGATTTTTCTTCCGGGAGTGCTTGAAGCAGATCGGCCACGAAGTCAAGGCCCAGATGCAGCTCAAGGCTCAGATGCAGCTCAAGACTCAGATGCGGCGGGAAAAGCCGCGGCTCTTCCGACCCAGCCCCGCCAGGTAATGCCGCTGTTCCGCGTTATCTCCCTCGATACTAAACGTCTCGCTCTTGCCCGGCGCGATCCTGTGTTGTCCTGAATACAAAAGCTGAACATATATCGGGAACCCATCGCTGAAGTCGCGGTGTGGGGGCGGCGCATCATCCACGACCGGCTGCATGGCCGCCCAGTCCCAGCGTCTCGACACTCGCCTCCCGCTCTTTGGGCAAGGGGGGAGCGGGCAGGTTGGCAGCCGCGGCGTTGATCCTGTTGGCAACGCTCTGCGGGTTGACGCCCAGGTGACAGGCAGCGCACCGGACGTTGGTGCCACCCATACATAGCTTGAGTGCTTGGACGCGCGTGCCGCCCTGTGCGGCTGGGTGGAGGAAGTCTGGCCGGGCCGCTGAGGGGGGCGGATGACGGCAGGATATGGGAGTGCAGTTTACAGTCCAAGCGGGTATAATCGCTCAATGAAGGTTCGGGTGACGATGGCAGTGTCAGGGCGCAGCATTGACGAGGTGCTGACCGGGCCGGATGCCGAGGACGTTCTGGCGCAGGCGAAAGCGCGTGTCGCGAAAGAGCTTGGCTGGAAGGGCCTGTTCCTGAGCGCCATGACGCCACTCGGCTTTGCTCAAAAAGCGGTGGAGCTTTACAACGGCTCGCACCAAACGAGATACGGCCTGCCGCAGAGCGCGGACGAGTTCCTCCGGCTCGGGCAGGATCTAGGTTATATCGCCATCCTCTCTGATTAGCCGGCCCGATTAGCAAGCGAATACGCCATGGTAAACTATGATGATCTCCCCCTGTTCCCGCTGCATGTCGTTTTGTTCCCCGACATGCCCCTTCCCCTGCACATCTTCGAGCCGCGCTACCGGGAAATGATGATGCGCTGCCGTGAGGAAAACTCACCATTCGGCGTGATCCTGATCCGCGACGGGGACGAGGCGGGCGACGAGGCCGTGCCTCACCTGGTGGGCACCACGGCCCGCATCACTCAGTTCGAGGAGATGCCGGACGGCAAAATGAACGTCCTGGTCTTCGGCGAGACCCGCTTCCGTATCACGCGGACCTCACACGACAAACCATACCTCTGTGCCGAAGTCGAGCCGCTGGGCGAGGAGACCGACGACCTCGTTCGCGTCGCACCCGCTGCGGAGGCCGTCGCTGACCTGTTCAAGAAGTACCTTCGCGCGCTCTTCGCCATGACCGGGCGGTCCCTCAGCGCCTTGCAGCTCCCCCAGGACCCTTCTTATCTCTCCTATGCCGTCGCCAGCGTCCTGCAAGTGTCTCTGGCCGAGAAGCAGGGCCTGTTAGAAATCGAGGGCACGTCGGACCGCCTGGAGTTCGAGGCCGAGCTGCTGCGGGCTGAGCTTGAGGCGCAGGAAGCGGTTCAAGAGGTGCTGGGCGCGCGCCCCGAAGCCGACGGATTGATTCTGCCCGTAGACACGCAGGCATTGGGCCGGCTGTCCTCGCAGAACTAGCGCGGCGGCTTTTTCAGGCTCGCGGCGGAGGTTCATTCCTGATGCGGCCATTCTCAATCCTGCGGGAAATTAACTGAAAGCTTACTCCGTTTAGTTATTGTGACAATTACACATAAAGAAACGTGTCACACCAGGTTAGGGCTTGACAGTCTCACTTGGTTTGTGGTAAATTTGGGCCAATCACATGTGTGGTAACAATCGCTTTGCCATTCCATCAGTGTTATCTCGTTGAGGGCTATGGCTTAGTCAGGAGGATTCGAGCACCCGGGCAAACAGCACTCACATATGACACCGCTCCACCGGTGGAAACACTCGAATACGACTGACTCAGAAAGGTCATCACAATGCCTGACACATTGGTGCTCAGTTCCGGCGCATATAGCGCCATTTACAACGGACTTTCGCTCGCCGTCGCGGCGATGCTGGCGGGGACACTGTTTTTCTTCTTTTCGCGCTCTCAAGTCGGCTATAAGTATCGCCCCGCCCTGCTGGTTTCGGCGCTGGTAACGGCCATTGCCTGCTACCACTATTTCCGTATCTTCAATAGCTGGGTCGACTCGCACACCATTGACGCTGCCGGGAACTACGGCCTCAGCAAAGTCCTGTTCAACGACGCTTACCGCTACATGGACTGGATTTTGACCGTCCCGCTGCTGCTGGTCGAGTTGGTCGCGGTACTGGGCCTGCCGAAGGCCGAGAGCCGGGGCCTACTCGTCAAGCTCGCCGTCGCCGCGTTCTTCATGATCGTGCTCGGGTATCCGGGCGAGATTCAGAAGGACTTCATCGGCCGGACGATCTGGGGCACACTCAGCACGATCCCGTTCATCTACATCCAGATCATCCTATGGGTGCAGTTGGGCAAGTCGATTGAGAGCCAGCCTGAGAATGTCCAGTCGCTCATCAAGGGCGCGCGCTTGCTGACCTTTGCGAGCTGGGGCTTTTACCCGCTCGCTTACATGATCCCGCTGCTCGGGAATGGGGTCCCTTATCAGAGCCGCGAGATCGGCGTTCAGGTCGGCTACACCATCGCGGACATCGTCGCGAAGGTCGGGCTGGGCGTGTTCATCTACTTCATTGCTACGGCGAAGACGGAGAACGACGCGCGGAACGGGATGAACCCCTTCGAGCCAAACCTCGGCGCCGCCACATCTCCGGCGTAGCGACGGCATGGTGACATGGGGACACGAGTGTCCCACCGACTGAAGCCGGAGCCGCGCCCCGCACGGGGCGCGGCTCTCGCGGCGGCTTGATTCCCCCGCAAAAGATCACAAACGAGAAAAGTCCTCATGGCCAAGAAACCGATCAAGTTCGCTTGCTGGGCTGCCGTTGCGGCCAGCTTTGTCGCCGCGAACTATGCCACGCAGCACTCCTGGCCGAGTTGGACCGTCACCATCGCCGGGGCGGTCTTCATCGGCGCGGTCGTGACATACCTGCTTACGGCGCAGTCACGGTAAGCATCAGTGAACGCCTGTGGTTTGACCGAGAAACCCATCTGGGAAAACAAGGATACTCCCGGCCCTTGCCGGAAAAATCTTGCTTTTTTTGTTAGGGAGAGAAAACCAGATGGGACTCGATCATCCCGGCCTCGACAATGTCGTTTCACAGTGGACGACTTCGCAGACGTTCCTGCATTACAGCCTTTTCGTTTCGATGTTTGCCCTCGGGGCGGCATTCGTCTTTTTCCTTGCGGAGCGCGGAAGCATCCTCCCCGCTTACCGCACCACGATGACCACATCGGCCATCATCTGCGGTGTCGCAGCCGTGGCATACTATTTCATCACCAGCCAGTATACGCCGGATAGGCCTTTTCCCTCTTCCGTTCGATACATAGACTGGACGGTGACGACGCCGCTGCTGCTGATAAAGTACCCGGAGATGCTGAAAGTGCGCGGGTTCGCGTTCGCCTGGAAGCTGATTATCGCCGACCTGTTCATGATCGTGACCGGCTTTATCGGGGAGCTTTCCGGAAGCATCGTTCATGGACACTGGTTCCCTAACTTTCCGGGCGCCATCCAGAGCCACTACATCTGGGGCACGATCTCGACACTGGGATACGTCGTCATTCTGTACCTGCTTCTGACCGAGGGCAGCCGGTTGGCAAAGGCGCAGCCGCTGCCGATCCAGCACGGCATCAAGTCCATGAACCTGTACTTGATCAGTCTGTGGGGCATTTACCCTATCGTCTACTGGTTCGAGGGACTGTCGGCCGCGCACTTATCTTGGAGCATCAATCTGGACTGGTTCAACGTCGCCAGCTCGGTCGGTGATGTCATCAACAAGGTCGGGTTCGGCGTGACAGCCTACCTCGCCGTCAAGGCGCTCTCGAGGGATGACCAGGAAAGCCCCGAGCTTCTGCCGAAGGACGCCAATGGCTCGGCCTCGCTCCGCGTCAATGCCGCTACGGGACGTTCGCAAGGCCGGACCCGCTAGTCGGGCGGGGGGCTGCCTGCACGGGAGCAGGCGCCCCCCTCTTTAGAAAGTGATGGCTTGCGTGGCCCTCGTCGGGAACCGGTTTCGATACATCATCCTCGGCGCAGGGGCGGCGGGGTTGAGTCTGTGCCAAGCGCTGCTCGAGCGCGGCGTCCGAGACCCGATCCTGATCCTCGACCGGAAGGCGGCTTTCGCCGACGACCGGACTTGGTGCTTCTGGAACGTCCACCCCACTCCGTTCACGCATCTCGCGGCTCACTGCTGGCACGAATGGGACGTCTTCGATGGGGCGGGCGAACGGGCAGTCCAAACATCCCCCACCGTCGGGTATGCTTGCCTCCGCAGCCGGGATTTTTACGCGCACGTTTTGGAGACGACTCGGCGCTGTGGCAACGTGACGCTCATGCTGGGATGTCCCATCCAGGACTGCCGCTCCGAAGACGGCCAGGCCGTCGTCGAAGCCGCCGGGGTGACGTACCAGGCCGACTACGTTTTTGACAGCCGCCTGCCCGCACCGTCGGACGGCGACATGCTGACACAGCGGTTCTTCGGACAGTTCGTCCGGACGCAAGCCCCCTGCTTCGATACCACCCGCTGCACCCTGATGGACTTCCGGGTGTCCCAAGCGAAGGGTCTGCACTTCCTCTACACGCTGCCCTTCTCCCCGACAGAAGCGCTGGTCGAAGATACCTACATCCAGGACGGTGGGGCGGCGCGGCTGACACCGGAAGAGCACCGGGCGGAGATCGGCGCATACCTCACGCACCGGTGCGGCCTGACCGATTTTGCCGTTACGCGGGAGGAGACCGGGGCCATCCCGATGACGACGCGGCCCTTCCCGAAGCGCGACGGGCGCGTTTTCTTCATCGGCACGGCGGGCGGGTGTACCAAGCCTTCCAGCGGGTACACGTTCCTGCGTATCCAGGAACAGTGTCGCCAGATCGCGGACGC
>JANOOM010000410.1:0-1980 GCA_031421335.1 Armatimonadota bacterium | reverse complement strand
GCCGGACCAACCGTATTGCGAGCAGCCCGAGCGTCAGCAGGGCCGTAGACTGGATCATCACGCAAAGCACGATGGGGATCAGAGTAGTCATTTGCCCTCCTCCGGCCCTGCCTCGTCAATCAGTTCGCGCAGGCGGCGCATCTCGTCGTCCGAAACGTGCTCGTGCCGGAGCAGGTGCGAGATCAGACCATACACCGAGCCGCCGAAGACTCGGGTGAGCAGGTCGCGGGCGGCCGTCGCGCTCACCTCCGACTGCCGGGACAGGGGGCGGAAGACGAAAACGCGATCGCGGCTCTCGTGGGCCACGGCGCCTTTGTCTTCGAGCTTGCGGAGCAGCGTCTGCGTCGTGGAGTGCGCGACCGGCGCGGAGAGGTTGAGCGAGTCGGTGATCTCGCGGGCCGTCGCTTCCCCGCGCTCCCACAGGACTTGCATGATCTGGAGCTGGACTTTGCCCATGCGGGGCGCGGCTTTCGCCATAGGGTGCCTCCGTTTACTTTGGTAAATGATTCGCTGAGTTTACCACGGTAAACGAACTCTGTCAAGGGGCGGGAAAAATAAATATTCGCGTCTTTAGCAATATGGTCTGACTAGACGATATAATACCGTAAGACCAAATTCACCGAAGGGGGGCTGTCCGACATGTTTGTGATCTCTGTTCTTTTAACCGCATACCGGCTGCCCCGCTTCGGCACGTCCCCGGCCTGACTCCCTGACACCCTAGGTTGATCTTGCCTTCCCTCGACGCGCCCGAGCCGCAGCCCGATGCTGACGGCTTTTTGTTTTAAGCGTGATCTGAGGAGAAGGACATTGAAGAGTGCTTTTGCGCGCGCACAGCGCGGCGAGCCGGCCGCAGTCGCGGCCGTCGTCGAACGTCTGCGCCCGCGCCTGACCCGGATGGCGGGCTATTACGCCCGGTGCGCGTCTGAGAACGCGGACGACTTATTGCAGGAAGCGTGGCTGGGGATGCTCGACGCCCTGCGCGAACTCGACATTGAGATCGGCAGCCCTGAACAGTATTTGATCCAGCGCGCCCGGTGGCGGCTGCTGGACGCGGTGAAGCGGGGGCGCATCCGCCGCTGTCTGCCCCTGGAAGAAGTGGTGCAGGAGAACCTGGCGGACCCCGACTGGGACCAGGCGCAGGGGCGGGCGGCAGTAGCGGACTTCGCGCGGCACTTGAAGGCGACTCAACTCGCTGTTCTGGAATGCCTGTTGAGCGGCCTGACCTGGCGCGAAGCGGGTGACCGCCTGGGCTGCTCGTCGGCCAACATCGCTTACCATGTGCGTCAGATCCAGCGGCAGTATGTGCAGTGGGAGACGGATTGAGCGGGCCGGCCCTTTAGCATCCATCCCCACTCAGGCGATACGAAGGGGGAAGGCGCATCCAAAATCCAGCGACTTCCACAAAGGAGGGTTAAGACCATGAAGAGCTTGAACCCTGCCCCCGGAGCGAGCCTCCGGTAAGGGCGCGGAGTGATCTGTGGCCCCCAGTAAGGGCAGGACCCGCTCACGAAAGCCCCCGCCGTCCCCTTAAAGGGCAGCGGGGGCTTTTGCCGTCGGCTTCGGCAGGGCGGGCACGGTCGTTGTCACGGGTTCTTTTGGCAGGCACGTCGTCAGCGCGGAGAACCGCTCGCGCAGGACATGCGCCAGTGTCCGCAAGGCCCAGTCTTCGCTGCGGCGGTGGCCGACGATGATTACGCCGAGGCCTGTGTCCAGGATGGCCTCGCGGGCGGGCTGGCGCATCTGGCCGGTGATGTAGACTTCGGCCCCGCGCTCCGAAGCCTCGTGCATCAGCTCGGCCGTCATTGCCCCGACGACGGCCACTTTCGTCACCTCGTTGCGCTCGCAGGTGCGCGCGTCTTCGCGGCCCCCGAACACGTCGAAGGCCGACTTGTAGAACGCCCCCACCGTCTGCGGCGGCACGTTCCCTAGCATCCCTAGGGCGCGGCCCTTGCGCGACCCAAGCGGCTGGAGGCCCGACAT
>JANOOM010000409.1:0-14347 GCA_031421335.1 Armatimonadota bacterium | reverse complement strand
CAAAACCTGCCTCCGCAGGTTAATACAGATTCCGAGATCCTATCTTTCCGAGTCCACACAGGTGGACTTTGTGAGGTTCTTGGCGCGGTTTCAACCGCCCGCTCGGGGTTCTTACGCAGGCTCTTAGGAACGAGACAACCCGGAAAAGAGGGCGCGATAAATCGCGCCCCTACACGGCACACCCCATGAATACCGACTACGACCTGACGATCATCGGCTCCGGCTACGGCGGCTCAATCCTGGCGATGGTCGCCCGCCGCCTGGGCCTGTCTGTCCTGCTGCTGGAGAAGGGCGGGCACCCCCGCTTCGCCATCGGCGAGTCTACTTCTCCACTCGCAAACCTCTTGCTGGAACAGCTCGCCACGCGTTATGACCTGCCCCACCTGCTGCCGCTGACCGCCTACGGGCTGTGGCAGCGCACCTACCCACACGTCGGCTGCGGGCTGAAGCGCGGCTTTTCCTACTTCCACCAGGAACAAGGACAGCCATACCAAGCTGCGCCGGGCCGAGGCAATCAGCTTATGGTCGCGGCCAGCCCGCACGACGAGTCGGCGGACACGCACTGGCTCCGGGCCGACGTGGACGAGTTTCTGATGCGTGAAGCGATTGACGCCGGGGTGGAGTACAGGGACGGGGTGACACTGACCGCCCCCATCTGGCACGAGGGCGGCATAGCAACGGTCGCCGGGGAGCGAGGCGGAGAGGCGTTCACCGCGCGGACGCGGCTGATCATAGACGCGACCGGCCCCCGTGGGTTTTTGAGCCGCGCGCTGGACCTGCCTGAAGCGGGCTTCGCTGAGTACCCGGCCACGCAGAGCCTCTACGCGCACTTTACCGGCGTTCGGCGGTGCGACACGATGCCGGAGTATGAGAGCGCGGACGCCCCCCCCTACCCTATAGACGATGCCGCCGTGCATCACGTCTTTGCGGGCGGGTGGATGTGGATACTGCGCTTCGATACGGGCGTGACGAGTGCTGGGATCGCCGTCACAAACGCGCTGGCTGAAGAGCTTCGGCTGAGTGAAGGTGAGCCGGCCTGGCGCCGGTTCCTGGCGCGGTTCCCGTCCGTCGGCGCGCAGTTCGCCCAAGCGGTGCCGACGCGCCCGTTCAGCTATACGCCCCGCGTCTCCTACCGCGCGTCCGCCGCGGCGGGGCCGGGCTGGGCGCTGCTGCCCTCGGCGGCGGCCTTCGTGGACCCCCTGTTCAGCACGGGCATTCCACTGGCGCTGCTCGGCATCGAGCGTCTGGGGCGCATTTTGGAGGAGGCATGGGGGCGTCCAGAACTGGACGCCCGGCTTGAAGAATACGGCGTGGTCACATTGCAAGAGGCCGACGCGACGGCGGACTTCATCGGGGCCTGCTACGCGGCCATGCCGCGCTTCCCGGCCTTCGCCGCTTTGTCGCAGTTCTACTTCGCGGCGGCGAGCTACAGCGAAATGGCCCGGCGCCTGGACCGGCCGCATCTCGTCCGCCGCTTCCTCGCCTCGGACCACGCCGAGTTCGGTCCGAGCCTGCGGTGTGCAGCGACGCAGGTCCGGCGCGGCGCGGTGGGACCTGGTTTTGATGCCCAGGTCGCGGACGAGATCGCCTGCCTGAACGTCGCCGGCCTGGCCGACCCGCGCAAGCGCAACTGGTACGGCGTGGACCTCACCGACGTGGTACACAGCGCCAAAAAGCTGGGCATGACACCGGACGCGATGCGGGCCGCCCTGCGGGCGGCCCCCTGGGCGCAGCCGAACAGCCTCTGACCCTATCGCAGGCGCAGTACCCCCGTGGCACGCAGGTCGCGGGATGACGAGCCGACCTCGACCGCGTAGGCACCCACATCCTCCCGCCAGTCGTGCGTCTTGACGTCCCAGTAGGAAAACGCGCGGGCGTCCAGCGGGAACGACACGACGGCCGACTGTCCGGGCAGCAGCGAAATGCGCTCGAAGCCCTTCAATTCTCGGACGGGTCGGTCCACCGAGGGCGCCAGAGGACGGAGGTAGAGCTGCGCCACCTCGTCCCCCGCCCGCGTGCCCGTGTTCCGCACCGTGACGCGCACCGTCGCCGTCTTGCCCCGACCGACGCTCGCGGGCACGGCCAGACGGCTGTAGCCGAAGGTGGTGTAGGACAGGCCGAAGCCGAACGGGAACAAGGGCGCGACTTTGGCCTTGTCGAAGTGCCGGTAGCCGACGTAAAGGCCCTCGGTGTAGTTGACCGTCGTGCCGTTGCCGGGGTAGCTGCCCGAGTCCGAGTAGTCCTCACGGCGCGTAGCCAAAGAGTCGGGCAGCTTGCCTGACGGGTTGACGTCCCCAAACAGGATGTCCGCGAGTGCCGTGCCGGTCTCCTGCCCCGCGTACCAGGCTTCCACCAGTCCGGGCACTTTCCCGATCCAGCGGTCCATCAGGATCGGGCTGCCATTGTTCAACACGACGATGGTGTTCTTGTTGACGGCGGCGATGGCCTGAATCAGCTTGTCCTGGTCCCCCGGCAGGTACAGGGAAGGCGGGTCCAGCTCCTCCCCCTCGTAGTCCTTGTCCATACCGACCACAACGACGGCGATGTCGGACTTCGCGGCCAGTGCGACGGCTTCATGCAGCGCCTCCGGCGTACCGGGCGTGGTGCGCGGGCAGCCTTGGGCCGATGTGACGGAGACGCCGGCGGGCACCTTCTTTCGGATGCCGTCCAGGGCGGTGACGGTGTAAAACGGCACTACATCGGCGCTCCACCGGCCGCCGAGCTGCGTGTCCGCCCCGTTCGGGCCGATGACGGCGATGGACTTGATCTTCGTCTTGTTTAGTGGCAGCAGGCCGCGCTCGTTCTTGAGCAGCGTGATGCCCTGCCGCGCCACCGTCCGGGCCAGCGCCTGATGCTGCGGGCTGTTGATGACATTCATATCCGGCGCGGGCTGGGGGTCAAGCGCCCCGGTCCGGGCCAAAGTCCGCAGGATGCGCCGGATCTTGTCGTCAATGATGGCCTGCGAGACCGTTCCTTGGCTCAGGGCCGCCGCCAAAGCGGCCGGCTTGAACTGGTCCGGCTTGGGCATCTCAATGTCGGTGCCGGCATTCGCGGCGGGCACGGTCTCGTGGACCGCGCCCCAGTCCGAGATGACCAGCCCGTCCCAGTCCCATTTGTTCTTGACCATATCGGTCAGGAGCGGCTTGTTCTCGGCCATCCAGGTCCCGTTGACGTGGTTGAAGGCGGGCATCAGGGCCCAGACATGCGCCTCGTTGACGGCGGCATCGAAGGCGGGCAGATAAATCTCGTGCAGGGTGCGCTCATCCACCAGGACGTCAATGTTGTGCCGGTGGGTTTCCTGGTTGTTGCAGGCGAAGTGCTTGACGCAGGCGGCCACTTTCTGGCTCTGCATCCCCTCGATGTAGCCGACGGCCAGCCGGGCAGTGAGGTACGGGTCCTCACTGTAGTTCTCATAAGTGCGCCCGCTCTGCGGGGTCCGGTGAATGTTGACGCACGGCCCGTAGATCACCTGCCGGTTCTTCGCCTTCGCCTCCTGCCCGATGGCCGCTCCCACCTGCCGAATCAGGCCGGGGTTCCAGGTCGACGCCATGACAATCCCCATCGGGAAGCTCGTCGAGGTCCCGTCGCGCACCCCTTCCGGCGCGTCGCAGGTCCGAAGCGAGGGGATGCCCAGCCGCGTGACCGGCGGCGTGTTCAGGTTCAGCGGGTCCTGCGGCCCGATCAGGGCGAGAAGACTGAGCTTCTCGGCCTGCGTCATCCGTTTGAGCAGCTTCGAGATCCGTGCCTCCATCGGGCCGGGCGGGGCAGCATAGGCATAAGGGGGGGGCGCCTTGTCCGGCACATCTGCGCGAGCCGGGGCGCCTGCGGCGGTGCAGAGAGTGGCGGCCAGGAGCGCGCCGAATGGGGTTAAGTATTTCAAGATTGCGTGTGCCTCGTTGACTTCTTGTACGAAAGATGATGAGCGATAGTTACGCATGCAGTGGGACTATTCCTGCCGCTGTGCGCCAAACCCAGGCTGACAGAACGTGTGGGCGACGTGGACAGGTACTCGCCAAGACCCGTTGACCTGGCTGGGAGTGTGAGACGGGAGATGAGGCAAGCCGAGGAGAGTGAAGAACGGATGTGACGGGGGGATAGAACAGTCGCCTCGGGAGCGAACAATTCTGAGAGGGCTGATGACCGGGCGGGGCAGCAGGGTCCATGCCGTGCATCGTTTTCCAGCGACGAAGCGGCGTTCAAGCGGCGCCCCCTGGCGCACAGAGGAGTCTGCTATTCGGGAACGACCCGCCCGTCGTTCAGAAAGAGCCGGCGTTGGGCCGCACGCGCCAGCGCCTCGTTGTGTGTTACGACGACCACGGTCAGCCCTTCGGATTGGAGCTTCTGGAACAGGGCCAGGACGTCCGCCCCCGTCGCACTGTCCAAGTTCCCCGTCGGCTCGTCGGCGAGGAGGAGGCTGGGGCGATTGATCAGGGCACGCGCGATGGCGACGCGCTGCATCTCGCCGCCGGAAAGGGCGGCGGGCCGGTGCCCGCGCCGGTGGGTCAGGCCCACCGTTTCCAGCAGTTCCTCCACGCGGTGCTTGGCATCCCGGCGGCCAAGCAGCGCGGGGAGGGCCACGTTTTCGGCCACGGACAGCGTCGGGAGCAGGCCGAAGTGCTGGAAGACAAAGCCGATGTGTTCGCGGCGGAGCCGGGTGAGCGCCGCGTCGGAGAGGCTGCCGAGTTCCCGCCCCGCGAGCCAGAGCCGGCCTGTCGTCGGCGTGTCCATGGCTCCCAGCAGTTGCAGCAGCGTGGTCTTGCCCGCCCCCGAGGGTCCGACGATCGCGACGAACTCCCCCGGACCGACGCGGAACGAGACGCCGTCTACTGCCCGCACCTCTTCCGTGCCCCGGCGGTAGATTTTGGTGAGGTCCTCCGCCTGGACGACCGCGCGCGCGTCCGTCATCGGACCGGAGTCCTGTAAGATCGAAGTCATATCCCACCCATGGCGCGGAGCGCCTCCGCCGGAGCCAGTCGTGCGGCGCGCCAGGCGGGCAGCAGGCTGGCGAGTGTTCCGAGGCCGAGGCTGACGCCGAGGCAGACGAGCACGACCTGCCATTCCACCTGAATCAAGGAGCCGTGCGGCGCGAACGGCAGACGGCCACGGAGCCACGCTTCGACCGCTCCGGCCCCCACGCGGGCCAGTCCGATGCCCAAGACGCCGCCCAGCAGGCAGAGCGCGACAGTCTCCATCCAGATGAGGCCGAAGACATCGCTCCGTGTGGTGCCGACGGCCCGCAGGACGCCGATCTCGCGCGTGCGCTCCAGGACGGCCATCAGGAGCGTGTTGCTGACTCCCGCCCCCGCCACCAGCAGGGCGATCACGACCACGCAGCCGAGCAGCAGGCGGGTGCTCTCCACCAGCGCCTGGATGGTGCGGAATAGGTGCGCCAGGGGCACGACGTTCATTTCCAGACCGGCGTCGCAGCCGCGCAGATTGCCGACGACCGAGTCCATCGACTCCGGCGTATCCAGCTTCACCAGGATGTGGGTGAGCTGGCCGGGGCGGTGGAAGAGCCGCGGCGCGTCTGCCAGCGGCAGATAAACGAAAAGGTCGTCGGCGCCCTCGGTCCGGTCAAGGACGCCTCCGACGCGGGCCTGCGGGCCGTCCAATCCGGGCAAGCGGACTGTTTGGCCGACTGACCAGCCGCGACTGCGCGCGAGTTCGGCCCCCACCAACAGCTCGCCCGAAGCGGGGAAGCGCCCCCGGATGCACCAGAGGCGTTTAAGGTGGATAATGTCCGGATCAACGCCGCAGTAAACGATCTGCGCTCCCGCCTGGGGCGAACCCGCCCGAGTGTCCTCCGGGACTATTGTTTGAGTCTCATAAACGGCGTTCATCAGCACGGGCGCCGCCCACGCGACGTGGGGCGTCTGGCGCACCGTCTGCAAGTAGGCCGACTTGAGGTAGCACGGCCAACTCGCCCCGTGCAGCGCGATGGAGGCGGCATCGTAGGGGCAGCCTTTGGGAACAACGAGCAGGTGCGCCCCCAGTCGGTCCAGTTCACGGCCCAGCCCGGCCTGGTAGCCCCGCTGGAAGGAGGCCAGGCAGAACAGGGTCGCAATGGCGACAGCGACCCCGACGACCGTGACGAGGCTCCGCAGGCGGTGGCGAGTGAGGTTGGACAGCGAGAGCGACAGGAGAGGGGGCATCAGAGGGCTTCCATTCGGAGGGCGGCGGCGGGGGAAAGGCGACTGGCCTGCCACGCCGGATACAGTCCGGCCAGCAGGCCGACCACGAGACTGAGCGCGCCGCAGTCGGCAACGGTGCGGCCCGTCAGCCGGAACAATCCGGCATCAGGGGCCAGGGGCAGAAACGGGCGGACCAAGCTCTCGACGCCCGGCCCCAGCACGAGGGCCAGAACCAACCCGATCAATCCCCCGGCGGACGAGAGCAGCAGGGCCTCGGTTCCCATCAGGCGGAAGACGGCCAGACGGGAGATCCCGATGGCCCGGAGGATTCCCAGTTCCGGCGTGCGCTCCAGGACGGCGGCCATCATGGTGTTGAAGATGCCCAGCGCGCTGATTGTCAGCGCCACCAGGCTGATCGCCAGGACGAGGGTCCGGGCCGCGCCCGTCAGGTTGAGGAACGTGCCCATCATCTCGGTCAGGGTGACCACCTGTGCGCCCCGGACTTGCTGAAGCCGGGCCGATGCGGCGCTCAGGTCGGCGGGGTCTTTGAGGCGCACCGCGATGGCCGTCAGGCGGCCCGACCCGTGGAACATCCGCTGCGCGGTCGCCAGCGGCACAAAAAAGAGGCTGTCGTCGCTGGTCCCGCTGCGCTCCAGCGTCCCGCAGACAGTCAGGGCCGTGTCGGTCTCCGGGCTGTAGAAGCGGTCCCCGACACGGCGCTCTTCTGTTTCCGCCGCTTCCGCCCCCAGAATGACACTCTGCGGACCAGGAAACCAGCGGGACTTCCCCGTCATCCGCCACCACGGCTTAAGGGCCGGCGTGGAAGCGTCGATGCCGACCCAGAGGTCCGTGCGCCCCTCGGAGGGCCGGGGCAGGGCGGCCGTGTAGACGGGCGCAGCGACGGCGACGGCGGGATCACGGCGCACGGCTTCCAGGGCACCGGCGGGCAGGGTCACATCGAGGGCGCGGCCCTTCAGAACGCGGGCCGCCGCATCGTAGGGGCAGCCCAGCGGTACGACCATGAGCTGCATTCCCATCCCATCCAACTCGCGGCTCAGGCCCGCCTGATAGCCCGTGCCGCACCCGAGTAGGCAGGCCAACAGAGCCACAGAGGTGGACAGACCGAACAAAGTCAGCCCGGTGCGAAAGGGCCGACGGATCAGGTTGGAAAGGGCAAAGCGCAGCATCTCATCTCCTTCAGCTTCCTATCTTAGTTGCTCTTCGCGTCGGCGCACGACGTCGTATTCGATCAGCAGGCTGCGGACAGTGCCGACGATTATCCGGGCCGAGGCGCGCGCCGGAGCGGGCCGGTCGGGCACGTCCCCGCCGAGCCGCCAGGGGTCGGCGGCCGTTTTGCCGCGGAAGGAGCGCAGCCAGGGCGGGTCGGTCAGCGCTCGGGCGATTCGGTCAGGCTCTCGCAGCCGCTGCAACCGTACCCCCTGCACACGTCCCACCGTGTCAACGCCGACCACGACCTCGATCACGCCGTATTCGCCCGCCGCACGCTGAATCAGGACGGCTCCCCGCGGCGCGGTGCCGTGGAACAGCGGAAAAACGGAAAGAGAGTTAGAAGCGAGGGAGACGGCGGGGCCGAGGCGCTTCAGGATGGGCAGGCGTGAACCACTGAGCGACACCATCCGCGTCTGATACCGGTCCGCCGTGGGGAAGAAGACGCGCAGATCGCCCTGTGGGTCGCGCCAGGGACACGGCGCCGGGGCAGCCGTCACGAGGGGGCGGGTCAGCGTCAGCGTCTCCACCCGGTCCTGGGGAAGATGGACCGCCCACTGCCATGTGCCCGCGCCGACGGCCAGGAGCGCGAACACCCCCAGCCATCGCCGGGACGCCGCAAGCGTCGTTCTCAATAGCGAACGCCCAAGGCGCTGATCTGGCGCTCAGGCGCGGCCTGGAGTCTGCCGCTCACCGTGACCCGGCTGCCGACCGGCACGTCAACGACCACGAAGCCGGCAGTCTTGGTGTCCACTTTGAGGACGCCGGTCGGGTCCTGGACCTTGAACCAGCACCCGGCGACCGGGCACTTCTCGATCATGGTCCCCTGGATGGTGACCGGCGCCGCCGACGACTTCAGATCGCGTATGGACGTGACGGCTCCGAAGGCGGAGCCGTTCCCCAGGATCTGGGCTGGCGGCCGGACACACCCGGCGAGGGCGATCAGCACGACGGGGACGAGAATCAGTGGCAGTGAGCGCATTAGAAATGAGCGCATTTAAAACGTTCTTTCTAGGGCACGGGCGTCATCACATGGTTATCATCGTACATGGACGGCTTGGGGGAGCACTGGGCGGCGATGAACGCCTCCGAAGTCATCTTGACGTGACCATCGCAGAAGTAGGCGACGCGGCTCGCGTTCTGGGTCTTGTTCAGCCAGAGGAAGCCGCCCTTCTCCGCATGAAAGGAATACACCTCCGCACCCATGTAGGTTTCGGCGGGAATGGGAATGGCGGAGATCTTTTTCACCCGCGTCAGGACCGTGTTGAGACAGTAGCTGCTGCCCTCCACCTGCCACACCGCCTTGCCGGTGGTGGGATCGGCGGGCACGTCGGGGATGCCGTTGTCATCGGGACAATGAAACAGAGCATCGCTCTGGATGTAGGGCATCGCAAATGGGCGCGAGTCATAGGCCTTGCCGGTCCGCAGGTCCTTGGGCCGGCAGGGCTTGCAAGGGAAAGCGCTCGCGCTCTGGGGGCCGAAAAGGGGCGATGGTGTCACGCCGTCTTCGAGCATCGTGGAGTTGCGGGGCGGGTACGCCTCGTCATTATCCTGCACATACTGCATCCAGCCCATGCCGATCTGGCGCACGTTCGACTGGCAGGCCGCCCGGCGGGCATTCTCTCGAACCTTGGCAAAGACCGGGAAGAGGATCGCGGCGAGAATGGCTATAATAGCGATGACAACTAAAAGCTCGATCAGTGTAAAGGCCCGGCAGCGTCGAAATGGATGGCGATGATTCATTGATGAAAAGTTCCTCAGACAGTCGGCAGCAGGCGGGGGATGAGTGCGTCAAGGCCGTTAAAAAGCCAGTTTAGAACCCACCTAGCGCACCTTGATTTCCAGTAATTTTATCCTATAAACTTCTGGTTGTCAACGAACAGGCGGGGGCCATTCATTTTATCGGGTTGATCGGCTTAGAGACAATGAAGCCCGGTTTTTAGATGGAGTCGAGCGGAAGCTTTCTGAGACGAGGTGAAATTTGATGGACCCGCCGGCGATTTTTTGAGATGGCAACGGCCGGCGCGCCTGGGCGCCCCGTTCAGGATGAAGCTGCCGATGGAAGGCTCAGTGTCCCGCTGGCTGGGGCGGCGTAGGTGTAGGGGGTGGGCGCCTTAACCGGCACGTCCGCGCGAGCCTGGGTGCCTGCGGCGGTGCAGAGAGTGGCGGCCAGGAGCGCACCGAATGGGGTTAAGTATTTCAAGATTGCGTGTGCCGCGTTGACTTCTTGTGCGAAAGATGGTGGGCGATAGTTACGCACGCAACGAGACTATTTCTTCTATATGTCCAAACAGACCCGCATTGGCAAGATCAGTTTTCACTGTTACAATCTTTTCACCATCTGGTGAAAACAATGAAAATAAGTGATGGAGATGCCGACCAGCAGCATCGGCCAGGGGGTGCGACGGACATTGCCCCGCGCGAGCAGCGGGGACGGGACGGGAATGGGACGGGAATGCCGGACACGATGATGGTCGCCGGCACCCATTTGTATCCGTGGAACAGGCAGCGCGCCAGCGTCAGGCGGATGGCGTTGAAATCTGCTATCTGGCGAGTCAGCAACGCGCGCAGGAACAGGGCTGCGGCCAGGACCATGCCCAGAGCTACGGTCAGTGCTTCCAGCGTTTCCACCCCGAGCCGCAGCCACGGCACCAACGCCCGCACCCAACCCTCGGCTTCCAAATGCGCCAGACTTATCCTTCACTTTTGCTGGGCGGGATCGGTGCGTCGCGCCGGAGGATTGTCGCCGAAGTGGAAGTCGGCGTCGGTATGCCCGCATCGTAGAGGGTGCGCTTGATCCGTGCCAACGTTTCCGACACCGTTTCGACCTCAACCGACTTGTGGGGCTTTGCCCAGAAATACACCCGCCAGGAAAGCACGTCGTTGCCGCTGTCCACGCTGTGGACACGGACGAACGGGGCCGGCTCTGCCGCGATGTCCGGGTTGTCCTCTGCCGCCCGCAAAGCTCCTGCCTGCACGGCGTCGCTGTCCGCGCTCAGGCTGGTATCGAAATCTACCGTGTAACGCCGCTTGCCCAGGCGGGTGTGGTTAACCACCGGGTTGGAAAAGACGTTGCTGTTAGGGATGGCAACCTGCTCACCACTGTAGGTGTACAGCGTCGTCGTGCGGATCTGGATGTCGTGAACCGTCCCCTCGAAGCTGCCCAGGGTCACCTGGTCGCCGACCTCGAATGGGCGCGCGAATAAGAGCAGGATTCCAGCGATGAAGTTCTCCAGGATGTCCTTGAGCGCGAAGCCCAAGGCGAAGCCGGCCACCCCTAGGCTGGCAATCAAGGTGGTGACGTTGACGTTGACAGCGCTCAGGGCAACGAGGATGCCGACCAGGATGGTCACGAGGTAAATGGAACGGGCGATCAGCAGGCGGATGGCCCATGGTATGTATTTAATCTGTTCCAGCGAGCGCCGCGCGATCCGGCGGGCGGCGCTCGCCAGCCCGAAGAAGAGGGCGAACAGGACCATGGCGACCAGCATGCGGGGGACGAACGAGACGATGTTATACAGGGTATTCCGCAGGGGATCGATGAAAGCGTCCCAGTAGCTGTTTTTCATTCGTTGGCTTTCATAGATTTGTTCTTCATTTGGCTTCCCGTGCTAAATCCTTCGCCGCTCGTCTTTCCTGCACCTGTCTTTCCGCCTTTGGTCTCCCCAGTACTTCCTCCTGCATCGCCCCCGAGTGTGGGACCGACGGTTTGGTCTGGTACGGCTTGGTCTGGTAAGGATTTCTCCCAAAGGAAGCCTTGGGCGTTGCACTCCCGGGTTTGCACCGTCCAGATGTGCAGGATGACGGGCTGCCCGACCGCCCGCTGGACCTCGGATTGCAGCCGGGCACATGAGGCGGGCTGGATGATCCAGGGCGCACGCACGACGCCGATCAGGGTCGGGGGATTGCTGCTGTTGTCAATACGCAGATCCGCCAGCGGAGCGTTCGTTTGGTCCTTTGATAGGCATATTTTTGATAGACATATTAAGGATTGACTCTTGAGGCTTGGCTTCCCCTGAAAAATCGGCTCATGGACGGTCCTCTTGCCCGCCCGCCGACGGTCGGACCGTGTCCGGGGGGTTGGACGGCGGACGGTCACCGAGGAACAAAGACCGGTAGCGCGGATCGTAAAATAGCTTGCCGGTATGGGGAACCGGACTGGACGCCGAAAGACTCCGCCGCAGCCCGGCGGCCAGCAATGCGCCTCCCAGGGGCGCAAGCGCGCAGGCCCAGTTGAACGCCCAGACATCGCCAGCGACGACGGGGCCGAGCCGAGCGCGATCACTTTATACCTCCTGGGTCAGTTCCAACAGGATGAACCCCTTGCGCTCGATCTTCAGGATGTGCCCGCGCGTGAACTGTTCGGCGGGGAGGAGGCCGTGGTCAGCCCACTTGCCCAGGAGACTCTCGTAAGCCCGCGCCCGGTATGCCCCGGACAGGAGGACGCCGACGCGCAGGGAGGTATTGACGGTTTCCTCGCTCGTATTGCCGGCGAACAGAACCAGGCGGTCGCCCGAGCGCAGGCCCAGGGTGACGACCGAGTCGAGGCCCGCCTGGACCTCGTCGCTGATGTCGTCGTCATAGGCCAAGCACGGCTCCGACTGCTGCGGGTGGAAATTCGCGTAGAGCGTCAGGGCGGGGGTGCGGGCGGCGAAGTAGGTCAAGCGCTTGCCGCGGTAGGGCAGGTTCTGGAGGCCCAGCCACTTCCAGTTGTCGGCGGGGCGCGGATTCAGGGCAACGCCGTTGCCGGAGGGGTCTACGCCACCGACGCCCTCGACAGCGGCCCACAGGTAGCGGGGCGGGTCCCAGGGCGAGAGCATCATGCCTTCATTGGTCAGCGTCTCGCCGTGCAGCCATTCGGAGAACTGGCCGGGTACGGTGTTGTTGCGGCGCGGGTCCATCGAGAAGTTACGAAAGGATGCGGACAGCGCGTGTTCCATGAACTCGGGGTTGTAGCGGGCGGCGGCGAAGGCGAACCAAAAGGAGCAGCCGAGCCAGACGCCGCCAAGCAGTCCGTAGGGACCGTTATTGCTGCCGTTCGGATCATAGTCGGCGGCATCGCGCGGCGTGGTCCGGATGCCTGCCGCCGTCCAGAAATCGGCGTCGGAGAGCCGACCGATAATCTGGGCGGACGTCTCCTCGTCGGCCACCCCAAACATGACCGGGAACACGAGGTCGGAGGTGACGTTCGAGCGCGGGAAGCCGTCCACATCAATGTTCAAGTAGTACAAGCCGTTACTCGGGTTCTTCAGGTGCGTGTTGATTGCCGTTTTCAGGGTTTCCGCTTCTTTGGCGAACTCGGCGCTCTCGTCGTGCTTGTTCAGAATGCGCGCCATGTGCGAGGCGGTCAGCAGGGCAGCGTAGCACTCCGAGTTGACTTCGGTGCTGGCCCCCGAGATGCGGTAGTTCGTGATGACGTTGCGCCACCCGATGATGCCCCAGTCGGAAGTCCCCGTCGCCGTACACCAGACCAGGCCCTGCTCGTTGCGCTGGGAGAGCAGATAGCGCACGGCCTTGGCGGCGGCCGGGTAGACCTCCTGCAAGAAGCCCGCGTCGCCGGTCGTGTTATAGTGGTGCCACAGAGCGAGGACCAGAAGCGGCGTGTTATCGTTGACGTTCAGGTCGTAATCGGCGGTCTTGCCGGTGCGGATGTCGTAATACTCGACCACCTTGCCGCTGTCCTCCTGGTTGTGGACGTAGGCCAGGAGCGAATCGCGGACGAAAGCGGGATTGAGGTAGTCACCGCCGAAGGCGAACCAGGCCGTGTCCCGCCCGACGCTGTTGCTGCTGCGCGTCGGGTCGTTGACGAACGCCCACCCCTTCTGCGCCTTCGCCAAGGTCCGCATCATGTTGGCCTTGGCCCACAGGACGCCCCGGTTGACCTGCGGGTTGGGCGTCAGCAGGACCGACCGGCTCAGGACATCGTCATAGTGGGCCTTGGTCTGCTTAAGCGACTCGGCGGCGTCGGGGCAGGCGCGGTAGTTGCTTGATGCTTCGTCGCGGCCAGTCCCGAAGGACATTTTGTAATAGAACCGTGCTTTCTGGCCTGGCGCGATCTTGCGCGTGTGCCGGAACATACCCAGCGGGTCGGTCGGCGCTTCGGTCGTGTTGGACAGGGCGCCGGGGTCGGAGTTGGAGACGACCTTGCCGTAGTCGAGAGTCGTCTCGTAGCTGTCCGGTGCGTCCGAGCAGCCGAAGACGCGCACCCAGTCGGTTTGGGAGGCGTTCCAGGCGACCAGCGCCCCCAGACCGGAATCGTGCTCGACGATCACGTCATGCCCGGTCCCGCCGCGCAGATCGGCGCAGGCGAACGAAACGATGCGAGCAGGTTCCGTACCCTCATTCAGCATCTCGACCGCAAGGAACACGACGGGCGGGTCCACGCTGCCGTCATCTTTGGGTGCCCCGTTCAGGACGAAGATGGTCTCTTGGACACTCATGCCGCGCGGCAGCCGAAAGAAGTGTTCCTGGTGCTCAGGGTGGATAACGAACTTGCCGGCCTGGTCCTGGGCAAGAAACATGCCGGTGTCGCCGTCGTAGTGGCGCAGCAGCACAGTGCCGAAGAGGGCCTGGCCGATGTCAATGGAGTAGACGGTCTGGATAGCCCCCGTCGCCTTGATGATGCAGACCGCCTTCGGCCCGCCCAAAGTGCTGCCGATGGCAAGCTCGGTGTCTGGAACTTCATAAGTGCCGCCCCGCTGGCTGGGGCCGACTTCGCGCGTGATTGGCATGGCTTCGTTGCTTTCTGAACCCACCCCGGCACGAGTGCCGACCCTCCCGAAACGGGAAGGTGAGGAGGTGGGAGGGTTGTTGAAGGGTTTAGCGGGATGAGCGAGGGGCTGTTTCCGTTAACAGGGCACCGGCTACAGGGCACCGGCTACAGGGCACCGGCTACAGGGCACCGGCAGCAGGACACGATTAACCGGCTCACCGCCCAATCATCCCACTAAACCCCTCGGCCACCCTTTCACCCCACCCTCCCGTTTCAC
>JANOOM010000408.1:0-3317 GCA_031421335.1 Armatimonadota bacterium | reverse complement strand
ACACGCCGATAAGCAGATCAGCCCCTCGTTATGGGATTGCAGCAGCTCGCGGTCAATGCGCGGCTTATAGTACATGCCTTCCAGCGACGCCAGCGAAGTCAAATGCAGCAGGTTCTTGTAGCCCGTCTCGTTCATCGCCAGCAAAACGAGGTGCCGCGAGTCGTCCAGCTTCTTGTTTTCTTTCTCGTGCCGCGAGCGCGTCGCCACATACATTTCGTTCCCGACGAGCGGTTTGATGCCGGCTTTCTTGCATTTAAGGTAGAATTCCATTGCGCCGTACATGACGCCGTGGTCGGTCAGCCCGACGGCGGGCATGTTCAGGTCCACGGCCTTCTTCACCAGGTCATCAATGCGGCACGCGCCGTCCAGCAGGCTGTACTCGGAATGCAGGTGGAGATGGACGAAGTTCGACGGGGTGGTGTTCATGGCGGGCGCGTGTTCCTTGATAATGATAAATGATGGCAGACGCCGTCACCTGCTGCGTGATACTATATCTTGATAACGGCTAACGAAGAAATCTAGATGTTGGGGCAGACAGACCTCTATTCTAGCAGAAGCGCGGCGGTTTGGCAAGGGGCGTTCTTCATGGAAACGGAAACGGAAGGGAATAAAGAGTCGTGGAGTGAGGACTGTATGAAGGCACTGGCGGCGCTCGCCAACACGCGCGGCGAGACGCTCCGGGTCGGCGTCCGGGACAACGGCAACGTGCTCGGCTGGGACGGCGGCGGCAAGGAGCAAGAGGCCATCTCGGACCAGATCGTCAACAGCACCGGCGCGGCCAGCCGCACCGCCACTCGTGACCTGGAACAGTTGACCGGAAGGGGATTGCTGGAGCAGTCTGATCGGTTGGGGCAGTCGGTCCATCAGACTTCTTGCCTGAGTCTTCCCAGGGCTAAACCCCTGGGCTTCGAGAGTGCAAGCCCCCGCCTTCGCGGGCGAAGAGTCCCGTCCCCTGCCCGCGCCTCCTAGTCGCTGCGCTCCGTAGCAGAGTGACACGAGATCAACCCTGTCGTTTAGGGGAGGAGGCTCTTATTTGATGTGCCAAATGCGCCATCTAATGCGCCATAAATGTGCCATCGTGGCCCATTACGTTTATCCACTGCTTGCCATAGCTTCCGTATGAAGCCCCGACCCATACCAAGTGTCTAACGAATCAAGAGCACCACAACCAGACGCCCCTTCGCCCTCCTGGGCGGTGGGAGTGAAGAGCGCCGCGCCCGCCACAGGCGAGGACGCCGACGAAGCACTGGTCCGCCGCTGCCGCACCGGCGACACCAATGCCTACGGGCAGCTCGTCGCCCGGCACGACAAGCGCATCTACGCCCTGGTCGCCCGCGTGCTCGGCCCCGCCGCCACGGCCGACGACGTGGACGACGTGGCCCAGGACGTGTTCGTCCAGGCGTGGCGGGCACTGCCGAAGTTCCGACAGGACGCGCGCTTTTCCACCTGGCTGTACCGGATCGCCGCCAACATGGCGATCAAGGAGTGGCACCGGATCAAGCGCCGGGCGGCTTCGTCCGTGCCCGAAGAAGAACTGCCCGCGACGGTGCGCGAGGCCCTGGCCGAGCTGTCGCCCGGCCCCGCCGACCTCGCCGAGACCAAGGCGCGCGACGCTGCGCTGAGAACGGCCATTGATAAACTGCCCGAGAAGCAGCGAACGGTGATCCTGCTGCACTACTTCGAAGATTACACCTGCGAGGACATCGGCGCCCTGCTGGACTGCTCCACGGGGACAGTCTGGTCGCGCCTACACTACGGCTGCCGCAAGCTGCGGGCCTCGTTGGGCTGGCTGGGAGAGATTTAGAACTTTTGCTGAACCGCATGCTGAACCGTAACGCGCGATATCAAGAATGGCTCCTGCCATACCTGGAAGGCGGGCTGGACGAGGCGCAGACCGCGCTCCTCGAAGCGCGCCTCGCCGCCGACCCTGCCCTCGCCGCCGAGGCCGAGCGCCTGCACCGGATGGTGGGCGGCCTGCGCGCATCCGCCTCGCGGACCGCGCCCCTGGAGAGCGCACAGGTCCCCGCCGATTTGTGGCCGCACCTACGCGCCCGCCTGGTGCTGGACCCCGCCCCCGCTCCCCGCCCGCGCGCCCACTTGTGGTGGGTGGCCGGGGTGGGCGCCCCCGCTGCCGCCGCCTTGTTCGTCGCCGCCTTCTGGCTGCCCGGCTGGCACGCGCCGGGGGGAAGGCTGTCGCACCAGCAAGCGGCTCCCGCCAAGGCCGCACCCCCCACCCCCGTGCCATCCCTCGCGCCTTTCAGTGCCGGGGGAGGCTACCCCGGAGCGTCCGCGAAGAGGTCGGTGGCAAAGCCGACGGCGGCTGCGCCCAAGCCGGCGCTGGCCGCGCCTATCGCCGCCGCCAAGACGAACCCGTTTGCACTGCCGGCCCCGATTGCCCCAGCCGTCCCGCCCCGCGTCGTGCGTGCCACGTCCGGCCCGGTTGGGCTGTCGAGCGGCCCTTCCCTCGGCGCCGGCCAGGCCGTTCGGATCTCCGGCCAGGTGACTGCGCCGGTACCTGGCCCAGCGCCTAGTCCTGTGCCCCCGCCTGCCCCAATGGTGGCATCGCCAGTCATGCCGGAGCCGCTGCCGCCCGCCCCATCGCCAGCTCCCGTGGCGGCGGCGAGCGCGGACGAGGCAGCACCTGCCACGAAAGCGGTCCCGAACGCCGCCGTCAACGACCTGAACGGCGCCACGCCGCCGCAGGCCAAGCCCCACCCCGCGAACCCGATGGAGATGCACGCGCCGTCTGTCCAGGCGCTCCACAGCACGCGTCGCAGCAAAGCTAGCCTGCACTATCTCCTTCCCCCAGCGGGTGGCGCGGCACTCCCATTCGCCACGAACGGGGCCGCGGACCTCGACGACTCTCAGGCTGCGCTGTCCGCCGCCGTGCAGTCGCCCCTTTGGGGAGAGAACGCGGGCGAGCAGCAGGCCAACCAGGCCCTGATGGCCGCCCGCGAGGCGGGCCAACTGGACGACCTGCGCGCCCACCTGGAAGCGCAGCGCTCCCAAGCGCCACGCTCCCTCGTGACCGGCAGGATGCTGGCCGCCGTGTATGCCTTCGGCTTCTCGTCCGAGCCGGCCCTGCGCGAGCGCCGCCGCATCGTCGGCCTGGAAGGGGCGACCGGGGAAGACTGGTTCGCCCTGGCGCAGGCCGAGGAGGCCGCTCGCAACACGGCGTCGGCGCGGGCCGCATACCGGCATGCCTTAGAATCGCCGGTCCCACCGTCGGCGTTCCATGTGGGGGTGGCGCGGGGGAAGTGACCCACCCCGTCGCTGCGCGCCGACCCTCCCGAAACGGGAGGGTGGGGTGAGAGGGT
>JANOOM010000407.1:0-1620 GCA_031421335.1 Armatimonadota bacterium | reverse complement strand
GGCCTGTCCAAGCTGGCCCTATCCGTGGGCCTGCCCAAGCTGGCCCTCTTAACCCTCTCACCTTCCACTCATCCCACTAAACCCCTCAACAACCTTCTCACCCCACCCTCCCGCCTCGGGAGGGTCGGCACTTGTGCCGGGGTGGGTCACACCTGCCGCAGTATCTCCTCGCGCGTCGCCGTCGCCACGCCCAGCTTCCGCACCACGACGGCTCCCGCCGCGTTCGCCAACGTCACCGCTTCTAGAGGGGTCGCGCCCGCGGCCAGCGCCAGCGTCAGGGTCGTGATCGTCGTGTCCCCGGCCCCCGTCCCGTCGAAGACCTCGACCGGGTGGGCGGACAGAGTCTCGATCAGGTGGTCCTGGCCGAATAAAGTCAGGCCATGCGCACCGCGCGTGATCAGGACGTTCTCCGCTCCTGACTTCCGCAGCAGCATCCGGCCCGCCTCATGCAGGTTGCCCTCGTCCCCGCCGCCGTCCCCCAGGATCAGGCCGGACGCCTCGCTGGCCTCGAACACGTTGAGCGTGATCATGGTCAAGCGGCAGTGACCCGCGATCCCCTTGGGTTTTAGGTTCCCTGTCACCACTTTGCCCGCCCGCCGCCCGGTCTCGACGGTCTTTGCGACCAGGTCCCGCACCAGCAGGCCCTTCGAGTAGTCCGAGAGCAGGAGGGCGTCGCAGCCAGGGATCGCCGCGTCCAGGAACGCCTGGACGCGCGCCTGGACATCCGCCCCGATGCCGTCGCGCCGCTCGTGGTCCACGCGCACCACCTGCTGCGAACCCTGCTGGGTGTGGGCGATGACGCGCGTCTTCAGCGTCGTGGGCCGCTCGGCCACGGCGACCAGCCCCGCCACGTCCGCGCCTTCCTCGGCCAGCTTCTCTTTCAAGGTCGTCGCCGCGCCGTCTTCACCGATGATGCCGGCGATTAAAGCTTTCGCGCCCAAAGCGCAGACGTTGTTGACGACGTTCGCCGCGCCGCCCGGCACGAAGGTGTGGCTATCGGCATCCACGACCATGACCGGTGCCTCGGGGGAAACGCGGCTGACGCGCCCCCAGACGTATTCGTCGAGCATGACGTCGCCGACGACGAGGACCTTCTGGTCGGCGAACTTGTCGAGTATCTCTTGTGCGCGTGCTTTGTTCATGGTTCTGCTGCTGCCTTTTGTGGTCTTAGGGTCTTCGCTGGTAGATAGTGATCGCGGGTCCAGGGTAAAGCATGTCGTGGGGGAGGCCGTGACGCGGGAGCACCTCGCCCGAATATTCCAAGGTATCGGCAGTGGAAGGAGCAAAGCCCCGGAATGCTGCGGCCGGGCGGTAGCCTCCTGCCGACCCCTTCTCGTTCAAAGCCGCCAAATATGTCTCCACCGAAGCATCATGGAGGCGCACCCCGTCCCGGTAGTCATACTCGCTGAGGACGACATAGGCGGGCTTCGCGGCTTGCAGTGCGGCCTCGTCCCAATCCTTGCCCGAATAAACGATGCGTTCCGTCAGTTCCGGCGACGTCATCACTCGCCACCCGCCGGGCTGGAACATCGAAAAATAGGGGCTGACCGGCGGCGTCCCAAACCAGGGCTGCGCCGCAAACCCTATCGTGGCCGGGACAGGCGCATGGGCCTGGAGCCA
>JANOOM010000406.1:0-5608 GCA_031421335.1 Armatimonadota bacterium | reverse complement strand
GACTCGTTCCAGAAGAGGCTTGGGATCAGCCCGACATGATTGCGCTCGGCGGACCGGACCACGGCGTCGAACCGGCGGAAGAACTCGTGCGGGTTATCGTGGTATAGCTTCTGCTCATTGGGCCAAAAGCCCCCGCCCATCAGACGGCAGAAGGGGATGCCCAGGCTATGGAGCGTCTGGAACCCTGCCTCGTAGCTGGTGTCGCCCGGTGTCAGGAGTGTCCGGTAGAAGGCGCTGAAGTAGTTGACCCCGATTCCCCGGTAGGGCCGCCCGGCGTGGAGCAGTATGCCCTTCGCGTTCACCGTCAGCCCCGGCGTGGCAGCGGGCGCAGCGCCGCAGGGCGTGACCGTCGCTAGGACGGCGATAAGGGTCATCAAGACCATCCGGGACAAGGTCATTCTGAGACTGTGGAGTTTCATGGTTTTTTCCAGTCCTGCCGTTTACAGTGGGGGAGTAGTCGTCTCATCCGGCGATTGCCTCTATTATACCATAAGGTGATTTAGTTCTGTTTTTTGGCGGTCGAACCGCGGCAGCGAGAGCACGAAGTCGTCCCAATACCCCCCCGCCTTCGCAGAATCAGACCTGTCCTGAACGGATGCCTGAACCTGCGAAGGCAGGTTTCGTGCCTTTGTTGCCGCGACTTCAGTCGCCGGCCCATGCCGGCAGGAGAACACCACCCCGGCTGGCGAACGACTGTCCTAATCATACCGCCGCTGTTAATGTAAGGGCCGTAAGTGGGCGAGTTGATGTTTGTCGGAACGACTGCATAGGACTGCGGCGAAGGGGCGCGTATATGGTGATCTTCGGTCTTCAGTAAAGCGGGAACCGGGCGTATTTGCCTTCGGGGCGGGCCTAAAAGAGTTGGTGGACCGGGAGGTACATTGATCCTGGCACTTCCCCACCTCCTTATCAAGCGATCCATACCAAATCCCCATATATCTTTTTCTTCCGCCCCTTGGCTGCGTCGTGGCCCCGCCCCTCTTCCTCCCTAACCACTCTGCCCCCGTCTGCCGACAATCCGTGTGAGGCCCCACGATTTCATGCGGATGCTGCCCGTCGGCGCACAATTTTATTTGACCACCATCTACTTCACCGCCCTGCTCGTCGCCGGGTGGGCCGCCATCACGCCCCCGCCCGATGCCTTCGCACGCGGCTGGGAGGTGGCCCTGTTCTTCGCCCTGGCGATCGTCGCGTATGGCAAGAAGGTCACCCTGAAGGGGCACGCGGGCGACAAGGACTCCGGCTCCCTGTCTCTGGGCTTCGCCATCACCTTCGCCGCCCTGCTGCGCTTCGGGCCGCAGGGCGCCCTGGTCGTCGGCGCCCTCGGCTGCCTCTCGTCGTGCCTGCACCCGCGCCCCCAGCCCGGATTCCAACTTGCCTTCAACGTCGCCACCGCCGCCGTCGCCACCTGGGCGGCAGGCTTGGTCTTCGTCGGGCTGAACGGCGGCGGCCTGACCCTGAGCCTGGAGCAGACCGTGCCGGCTGCCATCGCCGCCGCGCTGGTCTACTTCGCACTCAACAGTGCCGCCACGGCCGCCGTCATCGGCCTGTGTACCGGCCAGAACATCGTCCACTTCTGGCGCGAACACTTCCTGTGGGCTGCGCCGTCCTATTTCGCCGGCGCAGCCATCGGGACCGGGGCTGCCTTGCTGTGCGGCAGCGAGTCCTGGCTCTTGCCCGCCTTCGTTGCCCCCGTCGCCTGGCTGACCTACTCGGCCTATGCCGTCTACGCCCGCCGGGCCGCCGAGCGCCAGTCCCACATCGAGGAGCTTGCCGATCTGTATCTCGGCACCATCCGGGGCCTCGCCGTTGCCATTGATGCCAAGGACCAGCGCTCACACCAGCACATCGTCCGCGTCCAGCGCGCCGCTGTCGCCACCGCCCGCCACATGGGCCTGAGCGCCGACTTGGTGGAGGCGGTCAACACCGGCACCTTGCTCAAAGACATCGGTAAGCTCGGCGTCCCCGATTACGTCCTCCTCAAGAGCGGCGACCTGACCGACGAGGAGTTCGCCAAGGTCTGTCTCCACCCTGAAGTCGGCGCGGCCATCCTCGAAGGCGTCCCGTTCCCCTGGCCCGTCCTGCCCGTTGTCCGGTCGCACCACGAGCGCTGGGACGGGGCGGGCTACCCGGACGGCTTGAAAGGGGAAGAAATCCCGCTGACGGCCCGCATCCTGGCCGTCGCCGATGTCTACGATGCCCTGACCTCGGCGCGCGCCCATCGGGGTGTCTGGAGCCGCGAGGCCGCACTGGCCGAGGTCAAGCGGCAGGCCGGGTCGCAGTTCGACCCAGCCGTCGTGGATGCCTTCGCCGCCATCGTCGGCGGCCTGGCCGAAGAGCCGGAAGAGCCGGCGCCCGAGGCCGTGAAGGTTGAGAAGAACAGGATCGTCCGCTCGGGGGACGCCGTCCGCCAGATCCAGCGGGCCTCCTCAGAGCTGTGGGCCTTGTACGAAGTCGCCCAAACCCTGTCGTCGTCGCTCGGCCTCCAGGAGACGCTGGAATCCCTGGGACGCAAGCTGGAGGCCATCCTGCCTGGCTCGGCCTGCCTCTTCCTGCTGCGCGAGGGCGCCGAAGACGCCCTCACCGCCCGCGTCGCGGTCGGGCCGAACGCCGCCCGCTTGCGCGGGGCGCGCGTGGCAGGGCTGGCCAGCCGCTCCCTCCAGTGCGCGACCCACCGCGAGACCCACCGCGGCCCCTACGACCCCGACGACCTCCGGCTGCCGGACGCCGTGGAAGGGGAGTGGAAGCCGCTGCGGGCCGCCCTGATCGTCCCCATCGTCCACGCGGGTGAGACCCTGGGGACGGTCAACCTCTACCACCCCGATGAGGCCGCCTTCGGTCCGCACGACCAGCAGCTCCTCGAAACCATCGCCGAGCGCGCTGCGCTCGCCCTTTACAACGGCCTGCTGTTCGACCGGACGCGCTCGCACGCCAACACCGACGGGCTGACGGGCCTATACAACCTGCGCTACCTGACCCAGCACGTTGATACACTGTGTGGGGTGGGGGAGCCGGTGGCCCTGCTGTGTCTGGACCTGGATAGCTTCAAGCCGATCAACGACACCTTCGGCCACCAGGCGGGGGACCGCGTGTTGTGCGATCTGGCGGAGATCTTCTGCGGGGCCGTCCGCGACACGGACGTGGTGGCGCGCTATGGGGGCGACGAGTTCCTGGTGGCCCTGCGCGGGGCGGGCGTATTGGAGGCGGAAGCGATGGCCGACCGGCTGCTGGAGGCCGTCCTGGCCTACGACCCCGGCCTGACGCACGCGGCCTTGGGGCCGCTGCGGGTTGGGGTCTCGGTCGGGTGGGGGTGTTCTCCGGGCGAGGGCCGGGACTGCACCGCGCTGCTGGCGGCGGCGGACGCGCGGATGTACCGCGAAAAGACGCGGCGCAAGATGGAGGCGCGCGGCGGGCCGGGTCGCGACGGTCTGGCCAGGCGGGACGCGCCCCTGCTGCGGCTGATGGACGCAGCGTGACCAAGGCCGCGCGTGAGGCGAAGCGGGGGATCGCGTGGGGCGAAGTGGGCGAGCGCGTATCGGTGGAGAACGGAAGGCCCTCGGCACCGGCGTTGGAAACGCCGGTCTATTAAAGGAGCAAAGGCGCTCCGCGCTTGAAGACCTGAAGACAGGCAAGAACAGGCTGGGCGAACACGCCGGGGGCCGGGCGAACACGCCGGGGGCCGGGCGAACACGCCGGGGGCCGGGCGAACACGCCGGGGGCCGGGCGAACACAAGGTTCGCCCCTACGGGGCAATTCCCAGCCGCGGAGCGGCTTTCGTCCATTAATAGGACGGCATTGAAATGCTGGTTCCAACTCCTTCCTGCTCTGCCTCTCTTTTTTCCCGCACTTCTCTCAGTGACGGCCAACCTCATAACTCCCAATAATCGTCTTAGATGGTCCCCGCCCCCGATCAGGGCAAACCGGCCGCAAGGCCGGGACGCAAAGCCCACGGGTCTCCGCAAATCTCAAGACGCGCAGACGGCCGGGCTGCCGAACGGGCGCACACGCTTCCTCCTCGGGCAAGGGACCACGCAAACCACATCCTTCGCAAGCGACAAAAGCAAACCGCGCGAAAGCGCGGGACGCAAAGCCACGGGCCTTCTTCTTCAGCAGTATCGAAGAATGGCCGCCGGGCCGCCAAGCAGCGACGATTACGAGGGAAACTCCTATGAAACGAGTCATCAACATCAAAAACGCGGGGGCGCCAGCGTTGGCTGCCCTCGCGCTGGGCCTCGCCGCGGCCTCTGCCCACGCGGCCCCGGCTCACGGCCCTCTTCATGCCCGGCCCCATCGGGCCGCCCGGGTGGTGGCCTCCACAGGACCAGCCTCCGCCTCCGTCATCCTCAAGATAGACGGCGCACTCACGCCGACCCGGCAGGCGGCGCTCCAGTCGCTTGGGGCGGATGTCACGCGCCGCCTGGACTTCATCCACTGCGTCGCCGTCACGGTGCCCCGCCATAACCTGGCGCGCATCGCTGCCCTCCCGTTCATCACGCACGTCTCCGACGACGGCATGGTCAGGAAGTGCGACGACTTCACCGACGGTAACACCGGTGCCTACACTGCCTTCAAAGAATATGGACTTGACGGCACCGGCGTTACCGTGGCCCTTGTGGACAGTGGCGTCGGCAACAGTTCAGACCTCGCGAGGAAGGTCCTCGACTCAGTCAGCTTCGTCCCGGCCGAACACTACCCGAACGATGCTTGCGGCCACGGCACCCACGTCGCCGGCATCGTCGCCGGTAATGGGAGTTCTTCCAAGAGAAACTGCTTCCGCACCTTCTACGGAGTCGCCCGCAACGCAAACCTTATCAACGTCCGCGTTCTTGACCGAAACGGCCAGGGTACTGTCAGTAGTGTGCTCGCCGGGATTCAGTGGGTGGTTCAAAACAAGAGCAACGATGGCATCCAAGTAATGAATCTGTCGCTCGGCCACCCGGTCACGCAGAGCTACACGACCGACCCGCTCTGCGAGGCGGTCGAGGCCGCCTGGAAAGCTGGCATCGTCGTCGTCTGTGCCGCAGGCAACAGCGGGCGGGCGGGCGTAAGCAACGTGCCCGGTGCGCCCAACGAGGGCTGGGGGACGGCTTATGGCTCCATCAACTCGCCCGGCAACGACCCTTATGTCATCACTGTGGGCGCTGTGAAGTCCACGGACGGTCAGCGCGCCCACGACCGCATCGCCACCTACTCCGGGCGCGGGCCGAGTCAGCTGGATCATGTCCTCAAGCCGGACATCATCGCTCCGGGCAACCGGGTCGTCTCACTGGTGTCGAGGAACAGCTTGCTGTTCACCTATAACGGCGGAACCAACCAGATCCCGCAGTCTTACTACGCGAACTCTGGGCATATCGCCGACCCGTCGAATGTCTACTTCCGCCTGTCGGGCACTTCCATGGCCGCGCCCGTCGTGGCTGGGGCCGCCGCCCTGCTGCTCCAGGCCGACCCGACTCTGACGCCCGACACAGTCAAGGCCCGACTGATGGTCTCGGCCGACAAGTGGGCCGCCCCCGACGCCAGTGGCACGCCGACTGGGCAAGCGGACCCCTGCACCTACGGGGCGGGCTACCTCGACATCCCCGCCGCACTGCAAAGCAGCATCGTCGCC